>JBELMP010000080.1:0-10885 GCA_042095695.1 Maricaulis sp.
AGGCGAATGATCTCAGGCGACCCCGGAATAAGTCCGGGGCAGGCGTCTTGAGATGTCGGAACGGGTTACGCGTCAGAAAACGGTAGGATTTCAATCTGGTACGCTCAACCGGCGTTTGACAACGCTGTTATGACCCACGTTATCGGCGCTAACACCAACACGAATGGGATCGTGAGCCTGAGGGTCCAGATCGCAGCGCCCGGACCAAAGACCCGCATAATAAGCGATGGGATTGCAATGATGGCGAAAACCATAAGCGTCCAAATAATGAAGGAAAGGGTCGTTGCAATAGGTGCCGTTTCAAACTGATTTTCCCAATCCGACAGTAAATCCGGAGTACTCAAGAGAAGGATTACTGTCGCCGCAAGTCCAAACACATGCGTGACCCAAGCGGTCAGAAGGCGGCGCCTTGGCTTTGCCACCTCTGCCGTTGGGCTAATGGTCGGATGATCATTCATCTCGCAAACTCCCCACTTCCGCAGTTAAACCACGGTGTCCTGCCACCTATTTCAGTTAGCCCACCAAGGCATAAAGGCCAAGCTCGTTGGGTTTTGAAAAACGCGGATCAGCCCCGAAAGACACTCTAATCCTGGCTCCGTCCGCGTGTTGACGTCACTCGACCCGGGATCAAGTCCGGGGCAGCGTTGTGAAATATCGGAACTGATTGCGCATCAGAAAACGCTACGGTTTCAAACCAATCCGCTCAAGCGGCGTTTAATCTGACACTGCCGTTCGTTGCACCATGCGTGAATGATCTGAAGGTTGGGCAGGGTGCAGACCGTATTCGAACCGTCGATCCGGAAAACAATTTCCCATACTGCCGCTTACGCTTAGTCTCCAGTACTCGGACCGACGAACTAGGCGGTTTGAGACTATCGGGGTTTTCAGGGGTATTGGGGTGCGTTGGACGCGTCTCAGTTCCAGGCACGGCTTCGCAAGCCCCGGAAACTTGGGGAAGAAATTGCCAGTTCATGGAATGAGACGAGACCTGCCGGTCTGAGTGGCGGTGAGGGTGGGATTCGAACCCACGAGACGGTTACCCGCCTACACGCGTTCCAGGCGTGCGCCTTCGACCACTCGGCCACCTCACCGCAAGAGGCGCGGACTATACGCATAAAGCAGACCGGGGCAAGCCGTGGCGAACAGTGCCAGACGAGAAAAACAAGCCCGCGAAACGCCGAGGGTCAGCCGCGCCCTTGCGGTCCGCCCGGAACCGGGCTTCTCTGCGGTATGAGCTTTCGAATTGGAGCCGGGTGAAGCGCATGAAGCGACTGATCGCTTTTGATGTAGACAGCACGCTATTGCGGGTCGAGAGCCTTGACCTGGCTGTTGAAAAGGCCCTGACCGGGGCTCCGGAGGAGCGCGCATCGCGTGAACAGCTCCATGCGCTCACAGCCGGCGGTATGAGCGGCAAGATCGCCCTGCGAGACAGTTTGGAAACCCGGATTGCCCTTGCCCGGATGGATCGGCCTCTGGTCACGGAGGTCGCCGAGCTTCTGCGCAAGCGTGTCACGCCAGGTATGAAACCGGCACTGGCAGCGCTGCGCGCCCAGGGCGATGAGCTTCACGCCGTTTCGGGCGGTTTTCTTGACCTGCTGGAGCCGGTGCTGGGCGATCTCGGCTTCAGCCGGGGACATGTGCACGCCAATCGCTTCGTCTATGAGGCGGATCGCGTGACCGGGCTGGATGAGGACATCCCGCTGTCGCGCAATGGCGGCAAGATCGAAATACTGCAAGTGATCGGCGCCGGTGCAGAAGAGACGATCATGGTCGGCGACGGCATGACGGATTTTGAGGCTTTTGAGGGCGGCGCCGCCGATCGTTTCATCGGGTTTGGCGTGGTCGTACAGCGCGAAATTGTCCTGGCCGCCGCTGAGCATTCAGGCGGGGAGTTCGTGCGTTCTGTCGATGCGATGATGTCGGCACTGCGCCGCTAGGGACAGATCAACCGGGTCGAAATCGCCCCGTCCAGCGCGGACAAATGGTCGATGAAACCGGCCGGCAGGTCGGCTTCCAAATCGGCGGTCGCATAGCCCAGCTCGCCCATGGTCTGCAGGCGCTGCGCGGCGATATTCGCCCCCGAGGCCGACAGCGTGTCATTGAACCGCGAAAGAAAGCCCGGAGCATTCCGGTGGAAGCTCAGAACACGGCAACGCCCCGCTTCTAGCGGACCCGGATCAAGCTCCGGAACATTTACCGCACCCTTGGTCATGCCCTGTTTCAGGAAGCGCGCGAGCTTCAAAGACACATCATCACCAATTGCGGCCTGCGCCTCGAGGGTCGAGCCACCGACATGCGGGGTCAGGATGACATTCTCGAACTTCTGCAATGGCGAGACGAAGGCCTCGTCCTTGGAGGCCGGCTCCTTCGGGAAGACATCCACAGCCGTGCCGAGAATATGACCGCTCTCCAGCGCCGCAGCGAGCGCATCGATATCCACAAGATCGCCACGCGCCTGATTGATAAAATGCGAGCCAGGCTTCATGCGCGCGAATTGCTCAGCACCCATCATGCCCTTGGTTTGGGGTGTGGATGGAACATGGATCGTCACCACATCGGCCAATTCGAGAAGCTCATCCAGGGAACCGACAGAGCGCGCATTCCCGTGAGCCAGCTTGGGCTCCACGTCATAATAATAGACATGCATGCCCAGCCCGCTCGCAATAACCGATAATTGCGAACCGATATTGCCATAGCCGATTATGCCCAGCTTCTTGCCGCGAACCTCATGGGAGTGTTCCGCATTCTTGCGCCATTCTCCGCGAATGGCTGCGGCAGAGCGATGGGGCACCCCCCGCATTAGCATGATCACCGAAGCGATGGTTAGTTCAGCGACAGAACGCGTATTACCAAAGGGACCATTGAAAACCGGGATGCCGCGATTGGCAGCCGTGTCGAGGTCGACCTGATTGGTCCCGATGCAGAAACAGCCCAGAGCGAGAAGATTGGGAGCGGCCTCAAATGCTGCGGCATTCATCTTTGTCCGCGAGCGAATTCCGGCAAGTGAAGCGCCTGCCAGTCGTTCATGCAGGTCCGCCACCGGCAATGCCGCGGCATGGCGCTCGATATCCAGCCCGGCGGCCAGCAAGGGCTTGTCGGCAACGGGATGAACATTCTCAAAAAGGACGACGGATCTGGTCATGAGGGCACCTGCAAGCGGGGCCGACACACTACTGCGATAATTTTGCGCGGCAACATCGAATCTGCGGCGATTCTGCAAAAATGTTATCGCAAACACGCAAGCATGGATCAGTCTTGCCAGTACTTCGATCCGCGCAATCGCTGCAAGCCCCTATGCAGAATATGGACTTGTCCGTGGAAAACCCTACCTCACACGCTATCAAGCCGGATATGCGCAGCATAGGAATAGCATTATGCGCCCCTCTGATCGCAACCCATCAAACCTGGTCGACCGCTGGCTTTATCGCATCGCCAGTGCAGCGATCGGTATTGAGTTTCTGTGGGGCGTGATCTGGAGCCTGCCCAATATTGCGATCCGGCTCGACCTCTGGCCCTTCGAATTCGATCTGGGTTATCGCGCCCTGATCCCGACACTCTCCTTCGGGCAGGAATTCACCTATTTCAGCGGCGTCTTGCTGACCGGCCTGGCCTTTGCTCTTATCCTGCGCAAAAGCGCCATGGCACTGCCGGTCTTCTTCCTCGCCTTCCTGCTGGATCGTACGGACTGGATTGTAATGACCCTAAATCCGCTGGACGGCTCACACTTCTCCGGCAAGCTCTACAGAGACTTGTTCTTCCTCAGCTTACAGCTGACCGCCATCAGCTTGATGACTTTCCTGATTATGCGAAACCAACTGGACCGGCCCGAGATATGGCGCCGCTTACTCGGCTGACGCCATTTCCTCGAGCGCCTCAATCGCGTTGCTCGCATGCTGGGAGGGGTTGCCGCTGGCATAGTGATAGGCAATCTCTGCGTCCTGGTCGATCACATAGGTAATACGACCAGTCCATTCACCGCCCGGGCGCATCCGCGCCTCATAGGCATTGATAATCTCATCATCGACACCGAAAACCGGATAGGCGTCGGCACAATGCTGGGTCGAGAATTCCGCCAGACGGTCAACATTGCCAGCCGTCAGACCGATCACCTGCGCGCCGAGCGCATTGAACTCGTCAATCGACTCAGCAAACAGGGCGGCCTCTGCCTCGCAGCCGGACGTGTAGGCTGCCGGGAAGAAGAAGGCGACGACCGGTCCGTCGCTCAGCGCGTCTGACAAGGTGAAATCAACGCTTTCGCCTGCCTGGAATCCGCTGAGGACAAGTTCCGGTGCTGCATCACCAACATTGAGATCCGCGAGGGCGGCGGCCGAGATGGCGAGAGCGCCGACAGTACCAAGAATAAGAGCGCGCATGGTCTTCCCCTTTTGCTTTCGCTCTAATGTGGCGCTATCGCGCCCAAAGGCAAGCGTGAGCTTGCCGAGCATCGGAAAGGGAATATTCCAGAACCTACGCATTAGGAGCCAGTTAACCTTGAATCGCGAACATCGAAGCTGATTTGGAGACCGCTACCATGATTGCCAAGCTTAGCCTTTCCGCAAAATTCGGCCTGATATCCCTGCTCGGCTGCGCCCTCCTCGGCGTCACGGTCGGCACCGCCGCCGTAATCCAGAGCTTGTCTGCCTCTCAGCGTGCAGCGGAAAGTCGGCTGTCCGCCATTGCCAATGAACGTGCAACGGCGCTGGAATCCTATCTCCAGTCCATCGAGGCTGATCTGCTAACAACTGCCCACCATAGCGGGACGATCGAAGCGATCGATGCCTTCTCCTCGGCCTGGAACGATCTGAGCCGCCCGGAGCAAACGCTACAGCGACTCTACATCACCGATAATCCGCACCCGACCGGGCAAAAAGAGAATCTCGACTATGCCAGTGACAGGTCCCGGTATAGCCAAGTTCACGCGCAGTATCATCCTTGGTTCCGGGAGTTTCTTCGAGCCCGCGGTTACTACGATATCTTCCTGTTCGATATGGATGGTAACCTGATTTATACGGTGTTCAAGGAACTGGACTATGCCACCAATCTGACTAGTGGTGAGTATGCCGATACCGATCTTGGTAATGCCTTTCGCGCGGCGCGCAATGCACCGGCTGATTCGATAAGCTTTTTTGACTTCGAGCCCTACGCGCCCAGCCACGGCGCCCCAGCGAGCTTTATTTCAACCCCAGTGCACGCTGAAAACGGGGTTCAGGTCGGCGTGCTTGTCTTCCAAATGCCGATTGACCGCCTCAATAGCGTGATGGGCAGCGACACCGGGCTCATGGAGACCGGAGACGCCTATGCCACTGGGTCAGACAATCTTGTCCGCACCCAGCCACGGTTTGCAGAAGAAGGAGCCATCCTAACCGCATCGATCAATGACCGCGTGGCCGATGTCATCACGCGCGAGACGTCCGGCGTTATGCAAGGACGCGGGCTTGGCGAAGAGCAGGAACTGATCGCCTTTGAAAGGCTTGTTTTCCAAGATGTGAGCTGGAGCATTTTGGTAACTCAATCGACGAATGAGGCATTCGCGCCCGCTCGAAATCTAGCAATCTCAATCATCATCATCGCTGCACTTGTCACAATTGCGATCAGTGCGGCTTCTGTTTGGGGGGCGCGGCGAGTCGCTCGCCCGCTGGTGGATATCGCCGAAACAACCGAGGCCATCGGCAACGGGGCGCTGGACACTCGTGTGCCCCATCTCAATGCTCAGGATGAGGTGGGCGAGCTGGCAAAAGCAGTTGAAGCCTTCCGCGCAAGTACGGCACTGCGGGCTGAGGTCGAAGCGGACCGAGAGCGCGAAGTTCAGGAAAGACAATCCCGCCAGGAACGAGTCGAGATACTTATCAATGGCTTCCAGCGGACAATCGCCGGCATTGCTTCAACTGTATCTGAAGCTGCCGCCAATTTCACCGAAACCTCGCGGTCACTGACTTCTATGGCTTCGGCTTCCACCGAAAAGGCGCGTAATGCGGAACAGAATTCGCTTGCCGCCACCGAAAACGTACAATCTGTCGCAACCGCGACGGAAGAAATGTCTGCGACTGTCCAAGAAATCGGGCGTCAGGCTGCGGACAGTTCCAACCGTTCGGTCGAGGCTGAAGGGCTTGCCAATCGTTCGGTCGAGGACGTCAACCAGCTAGCGGCTGCGGCCAAAAAGATTGGCGAAGTCGTAAACATAATCAAGGATATCGCTGAACAGACGAATCTCCTGGCACTAAATGCTACGATCGAGGCCGCTCGCGCAGGCGAAGCGGGCAAGGGCTTTGCGATCGTCGCATCTGAGGTCAAACAATTGGCGTCACAGACAGAGACGGCGACAGGGCAAATCGCCGACCAGATCATGGCTATCCAGGATGCGACCGGCTCAACGGCGGCCTCGATCGATGAAGTTGCGGGTCAGATCGGTTCGCTCAGCGAGATCGCTGCATCCATTGCTGGCGCCGTCGAAGAGCAGACTGCCGCAACTCAGGAAATCACACAAAGCATCGCATCTGCGGCCCATGGCACACGGACTGCGACAGGAGACGTTGTTTCGGTCGCACGCGCGATTGAGGAATCCAGCGCCTCCGCAACGGCCGTTGCGTCATCTGCTGATGAACTCAGCGGTCTTGCAGAGATGCTGGAGCGGGAAGTGAAAGTCTTCCTCGATGGCGTTCGGGCGGCCTAGTCGAACTCTACCTTGACCAGGTCGTGCACCTTGCCTAGCTCGATGATCTTGCGAGCAGCGGCTTGAGGCTTTGAGAGAGTAAGTTCCTGACCTTTTTGCTGGAGCTTGTCATGAGCAAGCAGCAGCAAGCCAATGCCCGCTGAATCGATCGCTGGGATATCCTGCATATCGATCACAACGGCATTTACGCTGTGATCGCCAACTTCTTCAATCAAGCGCTTGATCGTATTGTGATCATCAAAGGTCAGAGCGCCCGACGCTTTGATATTGGCCGTGCTACCCGCGATGTTCATTGTGTAATTCATATCTTTGCCCCGAAATTTCGGCCAAGCTGTAAGCGATTCGCTCGTGACGAGAATAGTTGTTCATTGTCACGCGTGTGAATAACCGTATTCACCCTCCATAAACCTTAATCTGCCACAAAATGAAGCACCAATCTCGAATGGGCGATGGCAGGTATTCGTCTGTATTTATGAGGGACACTATGATTAAAACATTTATCAGCGCCGGTCTTGGCACGCTCGTCATTTCCTCGGTTGCGGTCGGCCAGGATGTAATTGGAAATGTCGGTCTTACGACCAATTACGTTTTCCGTGGCATCACTCAAACTGACGATGGCCCTGCTGTTTCAGGCGGCTTCGATCTTGAGCAAAACGGTCTGTATTCTGGGATCTGGGCTTCAAGCGTAGACTTTGGTGATGACACAACACTAGAGGTCGACTTCTACGGTGGCTATGCATTTGCGGCGGGCGGTTTTGATTGGGATATTGGCGCGATTTACTATGCCTACCCTGACAGTCCAGAGGTCGGGGGCAATAGCCAAGACTTTCTAGAGCTCTATGCGGGTCTGGCGCAGGATTTTGGTGACTTCGCTCTCGATGGCAAACTGTCTTGGTCGGATGACTTTTACGCCGGAACTGGCAGCGCGATATACCTCGAAGCCGGTATCGCCTTTCCTGTTAGCGAGATGATGAGCGTAGATGCCCGCGTGGGCTCAAGCCAGTTCGATGATATCCCGGGGGCCGACTATGAAGACTGGCAGCTCGGCCTGTCTGGAGAGCTAATCGGTGTCGGTTGGGACATTCGCTACCATGACACATCTGATTTTTATGGAGATGCCTTCGTCTTCTCGATCTCGCAGTCCTTCGGCGGCTAGCAAGCAATGACAACAAAGCGGCTCTCCCGTGACGGAGGGCCGCTTAGTTGTCATCCATTTTAAGCGCAGCGATGAAGGCTTCCTGCGGGATGTCGACCTTGCCGAACTGGCGCATTTTCTTCTTACCCGCCTTTTGCTTCTCCAGGAGTTTGCGCTTGCGAGTCGCGTCTCCGCCATAGCATTTCGCGGTCACATCCTTGCGCAGTGCTGCGAGCGTTTCCCGGGCGATAATCCGTCCGCCCAAGGCCGCCTGAATCGGGATCTTGAACATGTGACGCGGGATCAGGTCCTTGAGCTTTTCACACATAGCCCGGCCCCGCATCTCCGCGCGTGCGCGATGCACCACCATGGCCAGAGCGTCGACGGGCTCGTCATTCACCAGGATCGACATTTTCACCAGATCGCCCTCACGGTTCTCGGTGAACTGATAATCGAACGACGCATACCCTTTGGTGACTGACTTCAAGCGATCATAGAAGTCGAACACGACCTCATTGAGCGGGAGTTCATAGACCGCCATGGCCCGGTTGCCAGCATAGGTCAGCTCTTGTTGAACGCCGCGGCGGTCCTGACAGAGTTTGAGGACACTGCCGAGATATTCATCCGGCACCAGAATAGTGGCCTTGATCCAGGGCTCAGCAATCGCCGCCACCTTCACCGGGTCAGGCATGTCGGCTGGATTGTGGAGATCGATTGCTTCACCATCTGTCATTGTCAGCTTGTAGACTACCGAGGGCGCAGTAGTGATCAGCTCGATATCATATTCACGCTCGAGGCGTTCGCGGATCACCTCAAGATGCAGGAGCCCCAGGAATCCGCAGCGGAAGCCGAAACCCAGCGCTGCCGAGGTTTCCATCTCGAAGGAGAAGGAGGCATCATTCAGGGCAAGTTTCTCGATTGCATCGCGCAGATCCTCGAACTCCGCACTATCGACCGGGAAGAGACCACAGAAGACGACCGGTTGCGCAGGCTTGTAACCTGTCAGTGCCGTGTCGGTCGGGCGTTTGTCATCCGTGACAGTGTCACCGACACGGGCATCGCGGACCTGTTTGATCGAGGCGTTGAGGAAACCGATCTCACCGGGGTAGAGCGCGTCAAGATTTTCCTTTTTCGGACGGAAAACGCCCACACCATCAACTGGATATGCGGCACCCGTTCCCATGAGCCGAACGCGCATCCCTTTTTTCAACGTTCCCTGCATGACCCGAACAAGGCAGATCACGCCGAGATAAGGGTCATACCAGCTATCCACCAGCATTGCCTTGAGCGGTGCATTTGGATCGCCGGCTTCGGGCGCGGGAAGTCGTGCGGCTATCGCCTCGAGCACCCGGTCGATGTTCAAACCCGTCTTCGCTGATATCTCGACAGCGTCAGACGCGTCGAGCCCGATCACATCCTCGATCTGGGCCCTGACCCGTTCCGGCTCGGCTGCAGGCAGGTCGATCTTGTTGAGGACGGGCACGATCTCGTGGTCGACCTCAATCGCCTGGTAGACATTCGCCAGCGTTTGCGCCTCAACCCCCTGGGAGGCGTCCACCACAAGCAGCGACCCCTCACATGCCGCAAGAGACCGGTTCACCTCATAGGCGAAATCGACGTGACCCGGAGTGTCGATCAGGTTGAACGTATAGGTCTTGCCATCGCTCGCCGTGTAATCGAGGCGCACGGTCTGCGCCTTGATCGTTATGCCGCGCTCGCGCTCGAGCTCCATACTGTCGAGCACTTGCTCTTTCATCTCCCGGTCCGACAGCCCGCCAGTAAACTGGATCAAACGGTCAGCCAGGGTCGACTTGCCGTGGTCGATATGGGCCACGATCGAAAAATTACGGATAAGGGACGGATCTCTACTCATAGAGCGCGACGTAGCACTGAGGTCGGGTTTGGCCAAGCCGAAGAGGCTGTAATGCGGTGATTATGCGCGGCGTCTACAGCAGAATTGGACAATTCCGCCGAACTGCGTAGCTTTCGATACCAGATCAGCACACCCCGGGGGAGATCATGCGCTTACTCACCGCCCTGCTCGCATTGAGCCTTGTCGGGACCTCTACCGCTAGCGCAGAGGATATCGATTTTTATCAGGTTGATGGCGTCAGTTATGATGCGAGCATCCCGCTACCGGAGGATCATCTGGGCTTCGGGGTCGGCGAACGCCCGATCCGGCACGACCTGATGGTGAGTTATCTTGATCATCTCGCAGCGGCTTCTGACCGGATCTCCGTTGAAACCATCGGCTATTCCCACGAACGTCGCCCCATTCAATTCTTTGTTGTGACATCCGCAGATAATCACGCCCGGATCGACGAAATCCGCGAAGACCATCTGGCCCAACTCGCGCCCGGCAGCGAGGCTGGCGATGGCCCCGCCATCATCTGGATGAATTACGGGGTTCACGGCGCCGAGTCCTCCGGCATGGATGCGGTTATCCCGACCCTGTACCATTTTGCTGCCGCGCAAGGCGACGAGATCAACCAGACCTTGAATGACGCGGTGATCCTCATCACCGCGGTTTTCAACCCGGATGGTCACGCCCGCCGTGTAAATCATGTCGAGACATTCGGCGGCTCAATCGCGGTCACCGATCCTGACCATGAACAACATACTCTCTGGGTCGAGGCGCGAACCAATCACTACTGGTTTGACCTCAATCGACAATGGCTGCTCCAGACCCAGCCGGAAAGCCAGGCCTGGCTTGCGCAATGGCATCTTTGGAAGCCGCAGGTATCGGCCGACTTTCATGAGATGGGTACGGAATCGACCTATTATTTCCATCCGGGTGAACCGCTGCGCCGGAACCAGTTGATTCCGGAGCGCGCGCGCGAGCTCACACTTGGGATTGCCCAGTATCATATCGATTTTCTCGATAGCGAAGGGCGTCTTTATACCTCTGAGGAAGGGTTCGACAACTTCTATGTCGGCAAGGGATCGACCTATCCGCAGGTCAACGGGTCGCTCGGTATCCTGTTCGAGATCGGCGCAGCCCGCGGCGGCCTGATCGAGGCCCAACGCGGCCTGGTCCGACATGCGGACAATGTGCGCACACAGTTCAGGACCGGTTTGAC
>JBELMP010000081.1:0-10880 GCA_042095695.1 Maricaulis sp.
GCAAGATTGCGGCGATTTAATCATCTAGGGGAATGGCTTGCCCGAGGCCGCCGCCACCGGGCGTTTTGATCTCAACAGCATCGCCAGCCCCAAGTTGCGCGCGGAAAAGACCGTCCATGCGTTCGCTCGATCCGTCCGCACGCAAAATGTGCTGCTCGCCCTTCAACGCTGAGCCGCCGCCATCGAGACCAAAGGGCGTTTCGACCCGACGCGAGGAGAGCAGGGCCACGCTCATGGGTTCCAGAAATTTAAGTTGCCGGACGCTACCGTTCCCGCCCGGATATTGTCCGCTTCCGCCGGAGTTTTGGCGGACTTTGTGATGTATTACTTGAACAGGAAAACGACGTTCCAGGACTTCCGGATCGGTCATGCGCGAATTGGTCATATGGGTGTGGATGGCGTCTTCGCCCGGAAATCCTCGACCGGCATTGTCCAGCCCGGCCCCGGCACCACCGCAAATCGTCTCATAATATTGGTGGCGGTCATTTCCAAAGGTGAGGTTGTTCATAGTGCCCTGACAGGCTGCCAGGCGCCCCGTAGCGCCGAATAGGGCATCGACGATGAGCTGGCTGGTTTCCACATTCCCGGCAACGACGGCTGCCGGTGGTTGCGGGCTGAGCAGGCTGCCCGAAGGCATAATGATTTCAATCGGTTTGAGGCAGCCTTCATTCAACGGAATTCGGTCGCCCACCAGGCAGCGGAAAACGTAGAGTACGGCTGCCCTGGCGACTGAGGTCGGCGCATTGAAATTGCTCAAGCGTTGGGGCGAGGTGCCGGTGAAATCCACCTTCGCCGTGCGATTTTTTCGATCCACTGTGATCGCAACCCGGATCTGGCTGCCATCATCCAGCCTGACAATCTGGTGACCGGATTCCAGCCGGTCGATGACGCGTCGCACCGCGCGTTCCGCATTGTCCTGGACGTGACCCATATAGGCTTTCACGACGTCTAGCCCGTTATCTTCAACCAGTCTGTGAAGTTCGCGCGCGCCTCTGGCGCAGGAGGCCAGCTGCGCTTTGAGATCGGCAATATTCTGCTCCGGATTACGCGCCGGATGGTCGGTTGAACCCAGAATTTTGCGGACCGCCGCGTCGTCAAAATGCCCGTTGCTGACGATTTTTACATTGCGAAACTGCACGCCTTCCTCATCGATCGACGTTGAGAAGGGGGGCATGGAGCCGGGCGAGATGCCGCCGACATCGGCATGATGACCACGCGATGCAACATAGAAAAGCCGCGTCCCTGTCATGGCGTCATGCACGGGTGTGACAATGGTGATGTCCGGCAGGTGAGTTCCGCCCTCATAGGGGGCGTTGACGGCGACGGCGTCGCCCGCTCCAAGGTCCGGATGCGCAGCAGCAGCGGCGCGGACGCTTGCCGACATAGAGCCAAGATGAACCGGCATATGCGGCGCATTGGCGACCAGCCCGCCTTCAGCGTCGAAAACGGCACAGGAAAAGTCCAGACGCTCCTTGATATTCACGGAGTGCGCCGTTCGCTCCAGGGCGACCCCCATCTGCTCAGCCACGCTCATGAAGCGCTTATTGAACAGTTCGAGGCGGACCGGGTCGAGCGCTGTCTCGGCCCCCGGTTTCGATGCGCGCGGTCTGGCGGTCAGACGTAGCATGCCATCGGGCAGGCGATCCGCGCTCCAGTCCCGATCGATGATGATGGTGGAGTTTTGATCGATGACCAGGGCGGGGCCCGCAATCTTGTCACCAAGACCGATATGCTCCAATCGGAAGACCGGACAATCATGCCAGTCGCCTTGGTCAAAAATCCGCGCCATCCGAAGCGGCTTTGCAGGGGCGCCCTCAGGCAATGCGATCGACCAGCTGCGGCTACCCGGTGGCATGGCAAAGGCTTCCACGCTGACGGATTCAACAATCAAATCGCCATCGGGTTGAAAGCCGAAAAGTCTTTCGTGAGCGATTGCGAATGCGGCTCGCATCGCAGGCAATTCGTCCAGAGCCACCGGTATTGCGGTGTCAGACCCCTGGACGCGCAGATTAAGCTCTATCCGCCGTTCGATCCCATCGTCCGGAATACCCGTATCGACGAGGCTTTGAGTGGTTTTCTGAAGCAGAGTCTCGATCGCGGTTTCAACGCCAGGAAGGGCGCTTCTGAGCGGGGTTTCGATGGCGGCGAGACGCGTATCGCGCAGTTCAGCCAGGCCAATGCCAAGAGCCGAGAGCAGGCCGGCATAGGGGTGAATCAGCACGGTTGTCATACCCAGGCTCGCCGCCACCTTGCAGGCATGTTGGCCACCGGCCCCGCCGAAGGCCGCGAGTGCGTATTTCGCAGGATTTACGCCCTGGCCGATTGAAATCTGCTTGATCGCCTGCGCCATGCTTTCAATGGCGACTTTCAGGAACCCTTCTGCCGCGTCCTCGGCGCTGTTATATCCCATGCGATCGGCAAGAGATTGCAGCGCGGCGCGGCTCGCCGCCAGGTCGAGCGGGGAGGCACCCTCCCTGCCAAAGACCTCTGGGAAGCCCTGTGGCTGGATCCGGCCAAGCACGATGTTCGCATCCGTGACGGCGGCAGGGCCACCGCGACCATAGCCGGCCGGTCCGGGCATGGCGCCGGCGCTTTCCGGGCCGACACGGGCCCGCTCGCCATCAAACTCCAGAACCGAGCCGCCGCCGGCAGCCACTGTGCGAACCGACATCATTGGCGCGCGCAACTGCTGACCGGCGATTTCCGTTTGTTGCACGCGTTCATAGGCCTCGCCATCAAAGCGCGAGACATCGGTTGATGTGCCGCCCATATCGAAACCGATGACTTTGGCAAAGCCGGCGGCCTGCGCCGTCTTGGCCATCCCGACAACGCCGCCAGCGGGGCCGGAAAGCACAGCATCTCTGGCGTGGAAGTTTCGGGCGGCAGCGAGACCGCCTGATGATTGCATAAAGTAAAGCGGCGTTGTGCCGAGGCCGCCTTCCACCCGTCCCACATAGTCTTTCAGGACCGGGGTCAGATAGGCGTCAAGCACGGTGGTTGAAGCCCTTGGAATGATCTTGACCAGCGGATTGGCTTCACTGGACCGGATCACGGTTTCGAACCCGGCTGCGCGGGCAAGGGCCTCGACCCGCTTTTCGTGATCTGCATTGGCATAGGCATGCATGAAAGCGATCGCGACAGCCTCCATGCCGGACGCTTTTGCCAGTGCCAGCGCGTCCTCAAGCGCACTTTCATTCAGCGCGGTGAGAACTTCGCCGTTGGCGTTGAGCCGTTCCTCCACCGCAACGACCTGGTTATAGATCGGGGGCTCGCGGCGCAGGTCTAGGGCAAAGATATCCGGCCGCGTCTGGTTGCCGATCACCAGGAGGTCGTCAAAACCGCGTGTGACCAGGAAGAGCGTCTTTGCGCCCTTGCGCTCAAGCAGCGCATTTGTCGCTACGGTCGTGCCCATCTTTACAGCCGAAACGCTGTCGCGGCCCGCCAGACGCCTGACGCCTTCGCTCGCGGCATCGGCGTATTCAGGACTTTCGGAAAGAAGTTTCAAAGCCGTCAGCTGACCATCCGGCGCGCGACCGAGAATATCGGTGAAGGTCCCGCCGCGATCGATCCAGAATTCCCAGTCTGACATAGTCACCCCCTCTTCGCGGGCGAGACTAGCGGTGCGCGGCGCGGCAGCAAGCGTCTTGGCTGCACAAATTCTCACATATTCATTACGGGTACTCGCAATCGCGCTGCGCCATGCTTAAATGGAGGCCAAAGCAGGGATGATCATGGGTTTTTGGCGCAGGCTCGCGGCCCGGCTGCAGGGCCGGGATTGTTTTCTGGAGTGCGATGGCGGCGATTGCGGCCCCGAGCGGCGCGTCGATGACGCAGACTTCGCCATGGCCCTGATTGGGCTGGGTGCCAAGATGGCGAAGGCCGATGGTGTGGTGTCGCGCAGCGAGGTGAAGGCTTTCTACGAGGTCTTTCGGCCACCGCCAGAGGGGCGCGAGGCCCTGGACCGCGCCTTCGAGCTTGCCATGCAGACGACGCTGGGCTTTGAGGGCTATGCGCGCCGCCTTGCCAGGCGATTTCGTGCCAATCCGGATATGCTCGAGGATGTTCTGGACGGATTATTCCATATCGCCAAAGCCGATGGCGCTGTGACTGTCAGCGAGCTCGACTTTCTCGAACAGGTTGCCGATATCCTGGGCTTTTCCGAGCGGGAATTCCGCCGCATCCGGACCGCACATCTGGGCGCGGACGATGATGATCCCTATGTCATCCTGGGTATCGACGCTGACATTTCCGATATGGATCTGCGTCGCGCCTATCGAAGGATCGCTTCGCAGAATCACCCGGATCGCATGATTGCCCGCGGCGCTCCGCCAGAAGTGCAAAGGCTCGCAGATCAAAAAATGGCCAGTATCAATTCGGCTTATGGACGAATTTTACAGGAGCGGGGGCTTGTCGCAGGGGCGGCGCATTGACCTGACGTTCAATCATGCCAACATATGCTCTCAGGGGGCATGATTTAGAGATGGAACCCATGAGTAACCAAAACGAGACCGCTGGCCCTATCCATAACCGCGCGAGCCGTGTTCTGCGCGATGTGCTTGCTGCGATTATCGCCGTTGCGGCGATCGGCCTGGCATTCATTCTCGCTTTCATGCTCACCGCGGCCTTTCTCGCGGTGCTCGGAATTGCCCTTATGGCTGGCGGTGCCTACTGGCTCTGGCTGAAAGTGCGCCGACGCGGCAAGAGCGGCGAAGACGGGCCGGAGATTCTCGTTGCGACCCGCGGCCCCAAAGGCTGGACGGTCGACGGGCTCGGTGGTTCCGGTCGCTAATCGTGATTCCGCGTCCGGCAGAGAAGCCAGCCGCTTGATTGCGTCAGAGACTTGCAGGTTCGCAGATCAACCACACGTCAACGTGATGAGATTTCCCGTGCGATCTTGCTAGCCTGCGCATGTGTCTAACGCCGAGGGTCTGCCCATGCGCCGCGTCCTGATTGTTCTGGTAATAATTTTGCCGCTGATGCTGGTGGGCTGCGTTTCCATGGCCCTGCCCAAAGTCTCTTCGCGGGGCGCGGAGGCCCCGGCGGAGCCTGCGCTCGCGCCCATGGCAACCTCGCTGGAAAGCTGGAATGCGCAGCGCGAGGGGTTGCTGGAGCTGTTCCAGAGCGAAGTTTACGGCACGTATCCAGATCCGGTCGCGCCGGAGATTATCGAACGCCGTCTCGTCGATGCCGCTGCCTATGAGGGCCGCGGTGAGATCGTTGAATACCACCTCTCCATCGCCGGTATGGAAACCTATCTGGTAACTGTGCGACCAATTGCTGCCGAGGCGCCTGCGCCTGTCCTGGTCCTGCAGATGTTCTGCGGCAACCGGGCAGCACTGGGTGGGCGCGAGGACATCAGCCTTGGGCCCAACTCTCCCGATTGCGATGCGGATAGCTGGTATGCTGTGCCGATCCGTATGGTCTTTGGCCGCCATATCATGGAGCCGCCGGTCGGTGACATTCTTGAGCGCGGATACGCGCTGGCCTTCATTTATCCGGGTGATTTCGTGCCGGATCAGTCTGACGCGGGTGCCGCTGCGCTCGCCAGTATGATGCCGGGCGAACCGGCGGGGGCGATTGCCGCCTGGGCCTGGGCTTATTCAAGGGCCATTGATGTGCTGGACCAGCAGCCGGAGTTCGACCCCGATCGCATTGGGGTTTGGGGCCATTCCCGAAACGGAAAATCGGCTTTGCTGGCGGCTGTTTTCGATCCGCGGATTGATCTGGTGATTGCTCATCAGGCTGGCACGGGGGGAACCACGCTGAGCCGCAGTTATGCCGGTGAATCCATCGAGCAGATCACGGGCAGCTATCCTCATTGGTTCGCTCCGGCCTATGCCGGCTTTGCCGGGCGGGAGGATGAGCTTTCGGTCGACCAGCACCAGCTGATCGCCCTGATGGCGCCGCGACCCTTGCTGATCGGAGGGGCTTGGCGTGATCAATGGTCCGATCCGCAGGGCAGTTTCCGAGCCGCTCGCGCCGCCAATCCGGTCTACGCGCTATACGGATCAGCGGGGCTCAGTCAGGACAGCATGGGCGATTACGATCCCGCTGCGGATCTCGCCCTCTTCATGCGACCAGGCCTGCATGGCGTTCAAAGCGGCGACTGGCGCAATTTTCTGGCCTTTCTGGACGCCCATTTCGGCAGTGAATAGCCGGCCCAGGATTATCGGCGCTTGTCCTTTGTCGCGACACGCGCGAAGAAACGGGCATGCGCCCGCTTGATTTCCTTGCCCTTGTCGCCGTCTGCCTTGTCTGGGGCCTCAACTTCGTAATCGCGAAATTCTCCGTCACCGGTGATCCTGGCTGGGTGCCAGGATTTGAGGGCTCGCCGCCGATCTTTTTCGCATTTCTGCGCTTTGCCCTGCTTTATGCCTTCCTGGCGCCCTGGCTGCGTCCCGCGCCGCAAGACATGAAAACCATGCTCGGCGTAGCCTTGTGCATGGGTGCACTGCAATACGTGCTGATGTTCATGGGCCTGCAATGGGCAACGCCCTCGGCCATGGCGATAACGCTCCAGCTGGGCGTGCCCTTCGCGACGATCATGTCGGTGATTTTCCTCAAGGAGCAGGTCGGGCTTATTCGAATTGGCGGGATAGTCCTGGCGTTTCTGGGGGTTGTGCTTGTTGTTGCCGATCCGGCCCAGCTGGATTTGTCGATCGGTCTCCTGATCGGTGTCGGCGCCGCCTTTACCGGAGCGCTGGGGATGATCCTGGTCAAGCGAATGGCGCTGGATTCCATCCGCATGCAGGCCTGGATCGGCCTGATCTCCTGGCCGCCCTTGCTTGCACTCTCACTCACCTTCGAGCGGGACCAGTTGCAGGCGACGCTGGATGGCGGGTGGATCTTTGTAGCGACCCTGCTGTTCACCGTGGTCCTGGTGAATATTTTCGGCCATGGCGTCTTCTATCGCCTGCTGCAGAAATATGATGCCACGCTGATTGCGCCGCTGACGCTGATGGCACCGCTGATTGGTGTTATCTCGGGGCTTCTGATCACCAATGATCCAATGGGCTGGCGCCTCTTCCTGGGGGGCGGGCTCACCCTGCTTGGTGTTGCAGTGATCGCTTTCCGCCAGAACAAGGCCCTGCCGACCGCGGCGCTGGCGCGGGAAAAGACGCTCTGACCCATGGATGTGATCGCATCGCCCTCGCCGAACTTCAATGCACGCAAGCGGCCCGTATCGCTGATCATTCTGCACTATACCGGCATGCGGGACGGTCCCGCCGCCCTGGCGCGCATGTGTGATCCCGAGGCCCAGGTCTCGGCCCATTACATGGTCGAGGAGGATGGTCGGATTTTCCAGCTGGTTGATGAGGCGGATCGCGCCTGGCATGCCGGGGTGAGCACCTGGAACGGCGAGCAGGACATCAACTCTGCGTCCATCGGGGTGGAAATTGTCAATGGGGGGCATGATTTCGGCCTGCCGGAATTTCCACCCAGCCAGATCACGCAGGTCATCACGCTTGTGCAAGCGCTTCGAGCACGCTGGTCGATCCCGCCGGAAAATGTCATCGGACATTCCGATATCGCGCCGGACCGCAAGGCTGATCCCGGCGAACGCTTCCCCTGGCGGCAGCTGGCTCAGGCCGGTTGTGCAGCGAGCCTGCCGGAGACGCGGCGTGAGGGCGATGCGCTGCAGCTCTTGCAACAGATCGGCTATGCGCTGGAACCCGAACCGGTATCTACCGTGCGTGCCTTCCAGCGTCGATGGCGGCCCGAGGACGTCTCCGGTGCGCTCGACAAACAGACATGTGAGCTCATTGCTCGTGTGGCGAGCCTTGCTTGACCTCTATCGGGTTTTCAACGACACAGGCCGGGATCAGGCGGCTGGACGGTCGCGGCATCAGGCTGGAAACGGCGATGTCGAGGAAAGTCCGGGCTCCACAGAGGCAAGGTGCCGGATAGCGTCCGGCGGGGGAAACCCCAGGGAAAGCGCAGCAGAGAATAGACCGCCACGGTCAGATCCTGACCGCGGTAAGGGTGAAACGGTGCGGTAAGAGCGCACCGCCCCGACCGTAAGGAAGGGGGCATGGCAAGCCCCACCTGGAGCAAGGCCGAATAGGGATGAAAGCGGCGCTGCCGCACATGCGTCTCTGCATGTCATCCGGGTAGGTCGCACCAGGCACGCTGCAAGGCGTGTCGCAGATGAATGATCGTCGCCTTGGACTTTTGTCCGAGGAACAGAACCCGGCTTACAGGCCGCCTGATCGATAATTTCTTATTCGGAATAAATCGTCCGACTTGTGGGATTTCGGCCCTCCAAGTGGGGATCTCCGCCACAGGCGTGTGGATATTAACTTAATTTTCCTGATTTGTTCTCTTTGGCGCGCGATCTGAATACTTCAGATGGCGCATTAATCCATGAAAAACGAAGCTTTCGACATTGTTTCCCATGAATTCCCATGTTATCCCATAATTAACCATGCGGGGGCCGTGTGGCCGATTAGGGGATGTGTCGGCGTGTTTCTTTCGACCACGAGCAATGGCGTAGATACGAAGGGCCGGGTGTCGGTGCCGGCGGATTTTCGTTCGGTCGTTCGTGGTGGTCCCTTTGATGGCATCATCGTCTGGCCCTCCTTCGATGGACCGTTTCTCGAGGGTGGTGGTCAGGCACTGCTTGAGCGCTATCAGGGGCTGATCGAGGAGATGGACCCGTATGATGAAGCGCGGATCGCTTTTGAGCGCGCCATCTTCGGTGCTGCCAAGCCGCTTGCCTTCGACAGTAATGGTCGTGTCACCCTGCCGCGGGAATTGATTGATCATGCCGGGCTCGACGCCAAGGCCACCTTTGTCGGTCTGGGGTCGCGTTTCGAGATCTGGGCGCCGGATGCCTATGAGGCGCACAAGAGCAATGCGCAGGCCTTCGCCCGCGAGAACAAGCGTGCCTTGCGGTTGACGCCGCGGCCGGGAGGGGCGGGATGAGCCATGTCCCGGTCATGCTTGAAGAAGTGGTTACGGCCTTACGGCCGGCCGGGGGCGAGGTCTATCTCGACGGCACATTTGGTGCGGGCGGGTATTCGCGGGCCATTTTGTCTGCAGCGCCGTGCACTTTGATCGGTGTCGATCGCGATCCGAGCGTTGCGGCAAATGTCGCGCGTCTGAAAGCCGATTTCCCGGACCGTTTCCTGTTTGCCGAAGCGCCGTTTTCCGAACTTGAAGCCGTAGCAGATCAGGCGGGTTTTGCGCAGCTGGACGGTATCGTGCTCGATATCGGCGTCTCCTCCATGCAAATCGATCAGGCCGAGCGCGGTTTTTCCTTCTCCAGGCCGGGGCCTCTGGATATGCGCATGGCCAGGTCTGGTCCGAGCGCGGCCGATGCGGTCAATCATCTCACCGAAGCTGAGCTGGCAGACATATTTTATGTCTATGGTGAGGAGCGGCGGTCTCGCCGGGTGGCGAAGTTCATTCTGGATGCTCGAGCCGATGCGCCGATCGAGACGACGGACCGGCTTGCCGATATTGTCTCGCGCGCAATTGGCGGAAAACATTCAAAAATTCACCCGGCCACCCGGGTCTTCCAAGCTTTACGGATTTTCGTCAATAACGAGCTGGGCGAACTGGCGCGTGCGCTCGAGGCGGCGGAGCGGTGTTTGCGGCCCCTGGGGCGGCTTGTCGTGGTTACCTTCCATTCACTGGAGGATCGCATGGTTAAGGCCTTCTTGCGGGCACGTGCTGGCCTGTCTGGCGGTGGTGGCTCGCGGCATAATCCGGTTCTGGAGACCGGCCCTGCACCGTCATTCCGGATGGAGCAGCGTCGGGCCCTGGCGCCGAGCGATGCCGAGATTGCCGCCAATCCGCGGGCGCGTTCTGCGAAATTGCGGGTGGCCGTCAGAACCGAAGCTCCGGCCTGGTCCGGGGTGGATCGCGTATTTGAGCCGGTGGTGTCGCTGGCTCGATTGGAGGCTGTGTCATGATCCGAGCGTTGAACGCCATCGCGTTGGTCGTTGCCATGGCATTGTCTGTGGCGCTCTATATCGCCAAGACAGAAGCCAAAACCTCGCAGGAAAGGCTGGCGTCCTTGCAGGCCCAGCTCGTCGAGGAGCGGCGCTCCATTAATATGCTGAATATCGAGATTGCGTCCCTGGAGGAGCCTGACCGGCTTCGTCTTCTGGCGCGGCGTTATCTCGGCTTTGAGCCGCTCGACCCGTCCCGCGAGATCGATGTCAGCGATCTGCCAATCGTTGAGGATGCGGCCGAGGCGGACGATGAAATTCGACGCGATTTGCTGATCGTCAACCAGGATATCACGGGCAAGATCGCTCTCGCTGACCCGCAGCCCGCTGGCGGAGGTGATTAATGCGCTTCTGGCCGTTCAGGCGGGGGATATCGACAGAAACGACAACACCGGCGCCTCCACCGCTGACTGAGGCGGCGCCGGCGGACATGTCCCGCCTGCTTCGCCTGGAAAGCGATGAGACTCAGGCACTTGAAGCCGCACGGTCGCGCATGCGCATCATGGGCATGGCGCTCGCGCTGGGATTTGCCATTCTGGCATTCAAGGCGGTGGAGATGGCCATAGCGGGGCCCTTGCATGGGCCGGTGATCGCTCATGACGGTGATGAGAGCGGGCCGCGTGGTGATATTTTTGACCGGACCGGACAGGTCCTGGCGACCACGATTGAGACCCATTCCCTCTATGCGGATCCGCAACGCGTCTGGGATCCGGTGGAAACCGCAGAGATGCTGGCCACTGTACTTCCCGGCCTGGACGTGGAGCGCGTCACCCGCGATCTGTCGACCCGGCGGCGTTTTGTTTGGGTCCAGCGCAATCTGACGCCGCGTCAACGCCAGGCTGTCTTCGCCCTCGGTCTGCCCGGTCTCGATTTCCAGCTCGAGCCGCGCCGGGTCTATCCGCGGGGTCGACTGGCCTCCCATAT
>JBELMP010000082.1:0-10804 GCA_042095695.1 Maricaulis sp.
TAATATGATCCGCGCCACTTTCGACGCGCTGAAGCGCCAGAGCTCTCCGCGCTCTGTTGCTGCCAAGCGTGGTCTGAAGGTCGGTGATCTGGTGAACCGCCGCAGCGATGGCGCGTCTGCACCGGAAGCGATTGAATCTTAAGGACGACGACAATGGCGACGAAAACCATCAAAGTGCGTCAGACGGGTAGCCCCATCCGCCGCCCGGAAGATCAGCGTGCGACGCTTATCGGCCTTGGTCTGAACAAGATCGGTCGTGAGCGCGTCTTGGAAGACACCCCGGCAGTCCGCGGCATGATCCGCAAGGTCGGCCATTTGGTGGAAGTTATCGAAGAGTAGGTCCCCTCAGGGGAAACCGCTCGTTCGAATGGAGAACGATATGCGTCTCAATGAATTGCGCGATAATGCAGGTGCCGCCAAGCTGCGCACCCGCGTTGGCCGGGGTATTGGTTCCGGCAAAGGCAAAACCGGTGGTCGCGGCGTAAAGGGTCAGAAATCCCGTTCCGGCGTTGCCATCAAGGGTTTTGAGGGCGGTCAGATGCCGCTTCACATGCGCCTGCCGAAGCGCGGCTTCAACAAGCCGAACCGCAAGGCCTGGGCCGAAATCAATCTGGGTCGTCTGCAAAAGGCGATTGATGAGGGCAGGCTCGATGCAAAAGCCGCAATCGATGCGGCGGCTCTGATCAATGCGGGCCTGGTCCGCCGTGAACTCGATGGCATTCGCCTCCTTGCGAAAGGCGAGCTGAAGGCCAAAGTAGAGATCACGGTCGCCGGCGCGTCCAAGGCCGCTGTGGCGGCTGTCGAGAAGGCTGGCGGTAAAGTGAATCTGCCTGCCGCTGACGACGCGGCGTAAACAGCGCTCCGCGCGGACGGCTTGAGGACGAATCTATGGCTTCAGCTGCTGAACAGCTTGCTGCAAATATGAATTTCAGCTCCTTCGCGAAGGCGAAGGAGCTCCAGCAGCGTATCCTGTTCACCATTGGTATTTTGATCCTGTATCGGGTCGGGACCTATGTTCCGATCCCGGGGATTGATCTGGTCAATTATGCGGCCATGTTCGAACAACAATCCCAGGGTATTCTGGGCATGTTCAACATGCTTGGCGGCGGCGCCGTCGAACGAAGCGCTATTTTCGCCCTCAATGTCATGCCTTATATCTCCGCCTCGATCATCATGCAGATGATGTCGGCGACCATTCCTTCGCTGGAAAAGCTGAAGAAGGAAGGCGGTGAGGCCGGACGCAAGCAAATCAACCAGTATACGCGTTACCTGACCGTACTTCTGGCTGCCGCCCAGGCGCTGGCTATTGCGGTGGGAATGAATACGCCATCGGCCGAAGGGGCGACCCTGGCACTTGATCCTGGCCTGTTCTTTATCGTCTCGACCGTGACGACACTGGTCGGCGGTACCATGCTTTTGCTGTGGCTGGGCGAGCAGATTACCGCACGCGGCATCGGCAATGGCGTGTCGCTGATCATCTTCACCGGCATTATCGCGGCTGTGCCCAGCGTGATTGGTGGCGCCCTCGCAGCAAGTGCAGCGGGAAGCCTGCCGGGTACGGAATTCTTCTTCTATGTGGCTCTGTTCGTGTTCGGCTTGACCCTGGTGGTTTTCATCGAGCGCTCCCAGCGCCGGTTGCTGGTTCAGTATCCCAAGCGCCAGCAGGGTAATCGCATGGTGGGTGGCGAAAGCTCCTTCTTGCCGTTGAAGCTGAATACTGCAGGCGTGATCCCGCCGATCTTTGCGTCCTCCATCCTGTTCATGCCGCAGACCGTGGCGAGCTTTAACGCGCAGACTGCGGCAGGACCGCTGGCAACGGCGATCGCCTTCCTGCAGCCGGGGTCCTTCACCTTCCTGGTCGTCTATGCGTCGATGATCATCTTCTTCTGCTTCTTCTACACGTCGATCGTGTTCAATCCGGAAGATACCGCTGACAATCTGCGCAAATATGGTGGCTTCCTGCCGGGCATCCGGCCGGGCAAGCGTACCGCCGAATATCTTGACTATGTCCTCTCCCGCCTGACCGTGGTCGGAGCGCTTTACCTGACGCTGATCTGCGTGGTCCCGATGACCATCTCGCCGAACACGCTTCTGGGCGGCACTTCCATCCTGATTATCGTGTCGGTGACGATGGATACGATCTCGCAAGTGCAATCGCATCTCTTGGCGCACCAGTATGAGGGGCTGATCAAGAAATCGAAGCTGCGGGGGCGCAAGCGATGAATATTATTCTTTTCGGACCGCCGGGCAGTGGCAAGGGCACGCAGGCCAAGACGCTGGTCTCCGAGCGCAGCTGGGTACAGCTGTCGACCGGTGACATGCTGCGTGCGGCCAAGGCTGCCGGCAGCGAGCTGGGTAAGCGCGTTGCCGCAATCATTGATTCCGGTGAGCTGGTCTCAGACGAGATTGTAATTGAATTGATCCGCGAGCGCCTGCCCGAGGCAGAAGCTGCTGGCGGCGCTATTTTTGACGGTTTCCCGCGTACCGTCGCCCAGGCTGAAGCCCTGGATAAATTGCTGGCCGAGCGTTCCAGCGCTGTCGATACAGTGGTCGAGCTCAAAGTCGTTGACGAAGAAATCGTTGAGCGTCTGGTCAAGCGGGCAGAGCAGGAAGGACGTTCGGATGACACTGAAGAAGTCATCCGAAATCGTCTGAAGGTCTATTACGATCAGACCGCTCCCTTGATCCCTTTCTTTGCCGATCAGGGCAAACTCAAAGAGGTCAATGGAATGGGCTCGATGGAAGAAGTGGCAGCGGCAATAGCAGCTGCTTTGGACGAGAAGTGAATAAAGCGTGTTGTACCCCCATTGACGGGAGCGCAACACAGACTGTAGATAGCGCCCTTCGCAAAAGCGGGCGAGCTCAAACGGCTTCCGAGAGGAGGCCCGATGGTTCGTCCCTGAGTGGCGTTCTGAATTAGGAGATGGATCGTGGCCCGTATCGCCGGCGTCAACATTCCGACGAATAAGCGCGTACATATCGCGCTTCGCTATATCCACGGTATTGGCCCCGCCAAGGCGATGGAGATCTGTGAGCAGGTTTCAATCACCCAGGAGCGCCGTGTCAGTGATCTGACGGATGCAGAAATTCTGCAAATCCGCGAAGTGATCGACCGCGACCATATGGTTGAGGGTGATCTGCGTCGCGAGGTGGCCGTCAACATCAAACGTCTTATGGACCTCGGCAATTATCGTGGCTTGCGACATCGTCGCGGCCTGCCGGTTCGCGGTCAGCGCACGCACACCAATGCGCGCACCCGCAAAGGTCCTGCCAAGCCGATTGCCGGCAAGAAGAAGTAGGGCCTGAACTATGGCTAAGGAACAAAGCCGCGTTAAACGCCGCGAGCGTAAGAACATCACTTCGGGCGTTGCCCATGTGAATGCGAGCTTCAACAACACCATGGTGACCATCACCGATGCGCAGGGGAATGCAATCTCCTGGTCGTCTGCCGGTCACATGGGTTTCAAGGGGTCGCGCAAGTCCACGCCTTTCGCAGCGCAAATGGCAGCGGAAGATGCGGGCAAGAAAGCCCTCGAGCACGGCATGAAGACCCTCGAGGTCAAGGTGTCCGGACCGGGTTCAGGCCGTGAATCAGCGCTACGCGCGCTGCAATCGGTTGGCTTCACCATTACCACTATCCAGGACGTGACGCCGATTCCACACAATGGTTGCCGTCCGCCGAAGCGCCGTCGCGTATAAGACGTCGCCGAGGTTTTCGCCTGTATGTACGCGCCGGCGGTCCTCCCGCCTGGCTGATGAAGGGGCAGTAAGAACGTGATCGAAAAGAACTGGCAAGAACTCATTCGTCCGATGAAGCCGGAAATCGAACCGGGTCATGACCCGGAACGTCACGCAAAGATCGTTGCGGAGCCGCTTGAGCGCGGTTTCGGCATGACGCTTGGCAATGCACTTCGTCGGGTGCTGCTGTCCTCTCTGCAGGGCGCGGCCATCACCAATGTCCATATTGATGGCGTGGTGCACGAGTTCTCCTCGATCGACGGCGTTCGTGAAGATGTCACCGACATCGTCCTGAACATCAAGCAGATCGCCCTGCGTATGCATGGTGAAGGCCCCAAGCGCGTCGTCCTGAAAAAGGCCGGCCCGGGTGTCGTCACTGCGGGTGATATCGAAGAGACCGCCGATGTCGAGATCGTCAACAAGGACCACATCCTGTGCACGCTGGACGAAGGCGCTGAAATCCGCATGGAGTTCACCGTCAACACCGGCAAGGGCTATGTCCCGTCCGATCGTAATCGTCCGGAAGATGCGCCGATTGGTCTGATTGGCGTTGATGCGCTCTACAGCCCGGTCAAGCGCGTGTCCTACAAGGTCGAGAATACGCGTGAAGGTCAGGTTCTCGACTATGACAAACTCGCCCTGGAAGTTGAAACTGACGGGACTGTGACGCCGGAAGACGCTGTAGCCTTTGCTGCGCGCATCCTGCAGGACCAGTTCCAGATCTTCATCAACTTTGAAGAGGCTGTTGAGGCGCGTCCGGCTGAAGATGACAAGCCGGAGCTCGACTTTAACCCGGCGCTGCTGCGCAAGGTTGATGAACTGGAATTGTCGGTCCGCTCGGCGAATTGCCTGAAGAACGACAATATCGTGTATATTGGTGACCTGATCCAGAAGTCCGAGGCGGAAATGCTCCGCACCCCGAACTTCGGGCGCAAGTCACTCAATGAGATCAAGGAAGTTCTTGCGCAGATGGGTCTGCATCTGGGCATGGAAGCGCCGAACTGGCCGCCGGAGAATATCGAAGATCTCGCCAAACGTTTTGAGGATCACGTCTAGGCAGCCGCCGGGAGGCGCCTGAACCGGACCTGAGGAGATTATAGCCATGCGTCACGGCATCGCACATCGCAAGCTTAACCGCACGACCACACACCGTAAGGCCATGCTGGCCAATATGGCGGCGTCACTGATCGAGCACGAGCAAATCGTCACCACCCTGCCCAAGGCCAAAGAGCTGGCGCCTTTCATGGACAAGCTCATCACCCTTGCGAAGCGCGGCGACCTGCACGGCCGCCGTCTGGCCCAGTCCCGTGTTCGTAACGAGATCCAGGTCAAGAAGCTGTTCGACGTTCTGGGTGGTCGTTATTCAGAGCGCGATGGGGGCTATACCCGAGTGCTCAAAGCCGGTTTCCGCCATGGCGATAATGCGCCGATGGCCGTGATCGAGCTGGTTGACCGTGATCCTTCAGCCAAGGGTGCCGCCGATCGTGCGCGCCTCGAGGCCGAAGACGGGATGAATGACGAGTAAGATATTCGTCATCACAGGTTCAGGAAGAGGCGGCTTAGCTTTTGCGAGCCGCCTTTTTCATGTCCCGAATTATGCCTATATGGATTTCATGATCAGACTTATCGCGCTTTCCCTGACCCTGTTCGCTGCGCCGGCCCTGGCGCAGGACGTCCCCTTTGCCGGCGCCGGTGCGGACGACCGCATTATTCCCGATAGCCGGGCGCAGGTGCAGCTCTCCTTCGCGCCGGTTGTGCGCGAGGCGGCGCCCGCCGTCGTCAATGTCTACACAACGCGCCTGGTGCGCCAGCGAGTCTCCTTCTTTTCCAATCGCACGCGGGAGCGGGAGCAGAATTCCCTCGGCTCCGGTGTGATTGTCGATCCCTCCGGCGTGATCGTGACCAATTATCACGTGGTTCAGGGGGCGAGTGAATTACAGATCGTGCTTGCTGACCGGCGTGAGTTCCAGGCGGAAATCTTGCTGACCGATGAAGCGACCGATCTCGCGGTTCTCAAGGTGGAGACAGATGAACCGCTTCCGGTCCTGCCCTATGATACATCCGGCGGTTCGGAGGTCGGGGATCTGGTCCTCGCCATCGGCAATCCCTTCGGAGTTGGTCAGACCGTCACCAGCGGCATTGTTTCCGCGCTCGCCAGGACCGATGTTGGCGGTAGCGACTTCGCCTCCTTCATTCAAACCGATGCGGCCATCAATCCGGGTAATTCCGGCGGTGCGCTGGTCGATATGGATGGCGAGCTGATCGGCGTGAACACGATGATTTTCTCGCGGTCTGGCGGGTCCAACGGGATTGGCTTTGCGATTCCCGTAGACATGGTGCGCCGCGTTGTCGACAGTGCCCTGACAGAGGGTGAGCTGATCCGCCCCTGGCTGGGTGCGCGCCTGCAACCTGTTACCAGCGATCTGGCCGGCGCTTTCGGTCTAGATCGTCCGCGCGGCGCGCTGGTCGATGAAATCTATCCCGATGCGGCGGCGGATGATGCCGGGCTACGGCAGGGTGATATCGTCCTCGCCGTGGATGGTCATGCGGTGAATAATGATAGCGGCGCGCTCTTCCGCCTTGCGACGCACGCGGCGGGCGATGATGCCACCTTCACCATCCTTCGCGAGGGCCGGGAGGTTGACCTTCAAGTACCGGTCCTGCCCGCACCGGGGTCAGCTGAACCGCAACCCTTTGAGCCCACCGGAGCCAATCCCTTCCAGGGGCTGGCCATGGTCGAGCTCAATCCCACCTTCAACCAGGCCTATGGTATTGACCCCTTTGCCGATGGGCTGATCGTCACCAATGTCCAGCGTCGCTCCATTGCAGCGGGCTATGGCTTTAGGCCGGGCGACCGGCTGACCGAGATTCAGGGGCAGCGGGTCCGAGATCTCAACGGCTTCGAGGCGGTTTTGCGCGATTTTGATGGTGCAGCAGACTGGCCTGTGGCGATCGAACGTCGGGGCCGGCGCCAGGAGGCCGAAATCCAGCTTTACTAGGGGCTGGATTTGAGGCTTTGGTCCGTGCCCGGCTGGGCCTAGTGTGCAGTGATGTCGTCCCTGTTTGAAGCCGCTGGACTGGAGGAGGCTGCGCCGCAGCCTCTTGCAGAGCGTTTGCGCCCCCAAAGCCTCGATGAGGTTATTGGCCAGGATCACCTGCTCAAGGATCAGGGCGTGCTGGCGCGAATGCGCAGCCAGGGCCGTATGGGCTCGCTCATTCTCTGGGGGCCACCCGGCGTCGGCAAGACGACTATAGCCCGCCTGCTGGCCGCCGAAAGCGAGCTCGAATTCGAACCCCTGTCTGCGGTGTTTTCCGGGGTTGCTGATCTCAAGAAAGTCTTTGACCGGGCCCGCGCGCGTCGTCAGACCGGGCGCGGAACCCTGCTCTTTGTCGATGAGATACATCGCTTCAACCGCGCCCAGCAGGATGGGTTTCTTCCGGTGGTCGAAGACGGGACCGTTATCCTTGTCGGCGCGACCACTGAAAACCCGTCCTTCGAGCTCAATGCGGCGCTGCTATCGCGCTGTCAGGTCCTTGTGCTCAAACGCCTGGATGAAATCGCGCTCGAACACTTGCTCCAGCGTGCCGAAGCGCTCAATGCGCAGGACCTGCCGCTGGATGCCGACGCTCGCGCATCGCTGTGCACCATGGCGGATGGCGATGGGCGCTATCTTCTGAACCTGGTCGAGGAAATCTTCACCCTCGACCCGGAGGTGGTGATTGACACTCAAGGCCTGGCGCAATTGCTCAACAAGCGCGCGCCGGTCTATGACAAGTCGCGGGACGAGCACTATAATCTCATTTCTGCGCTGCATAAGTCCGTGCGTGGATCCGATCCCGATGCTGCGCTCTACTGGTTTTGTCGCATGCTGGCTGGTGGCGAAGACCCGATCTATCTGGCCCGCCGGATTATTCGCATGGCCTCTGAGGATATCGGCCTGGCCGACCCGACCGGCCTGATGATCGCCAGTGAGGCGGCTCGGACCTATGAGCGGCTGGGGTCTCCGGAGGGCGAGCTGGCACTGGCTCATGCAGTGATACATCTTGCAACAGCGCCGAAATCAAATGCGGCCTACACGGCCTTCAAGCGTGCCATGAAGGCGGCCCGGTCAACCGGTTCGCTGATGCCGCCCGCCCATATTCTCAACGCCCCGACCGCGCTGATGAAGGATCAGGGCTATGGTGCTGGCTATGAATATGATCATGACGCGCAGGGCGGCGTGTCCGGACAGGACTATTTTCCCGAGGACATGCCTGAGCGTCCCGTATTCTATGATCCCAAAGCGGTTGGCCGCGAAGCGGCCATCAAGGAAAGACTGGATCGCTGGCGGGCTCTGCGACGCGCCCGCAACGACTAGTCGTCACCTATTGCCTCTGACGCGCTTTCAGGCAGTTCGATTTGGCAATCGCGGTCCCGGCTCTCCGTCCAGACCGCGTCCATGGGCAATAGTCCCAGCGCTGCGCGGCGCTCGGCCAGCCGGCCCGGCTGGGCGATGGGCGCGGGCTGGAGACCGTCCTCGGTGCAGATTTCAGCTGTGCCGTAGTATTGCCGCTGGCCGCTGGCGACTCGATGGGCATCGGCCCGCAGCGCATAGGCCGGGCCATCAATCCGGCCAGCAAGGGCTGTGTCCTCCAGGGCCGCGACAATCCGGCCCTCGGCATTTGTATCGCGTTCGGCAAAGCGGAGGATTTGCTGCGCCAGGCGCGGCTGTTCCGCGAAGAGAATGGTAAAATCGCCGGGATTGAGCTGGCTGACGGCCCATTGCGTATTGCCGCCCTCGACGGCGGCAATCGTGTCGGCTGCCTCCCGCAGAATCTCGCCCTGGGCTCCAGGCTCAAGATCCGAGCGGGCAATTACCGGCAGGAGGAGTTCGGACAGGAAGCGCTCGCGCGCTTGCCGGGCCGCCAGCTCGGCGGCCAGCTCGCTATAGGCAGACCATTGCCCGTCAATCTGTACAATCAGGCTGGCTGCATCTACGGGCAGCGCTGGCTCGGCGGCGCCTTCCAGTTCCGCGCCCAAATCTGCTGCCGGATCGGCTACCGGTTCAGCGCTTTGCGCTTGAATCACAAGACCCAGGGCGAGGGCGGAAAAACTCATGAGATAACTCCAGGGGCTTGGCCTTAATCGGCTCTTCCTGGCAGTTTATCCCGCTTCGCGGCATTAGGAAGGCAAAACAAAAGCGGGAAAGCCTTCTGCCATCCCGCTTTTTGCGTTTCCTGGATATCGCCCCTCAGGGCCGGGGCCGGTCGAACCGGCCCCACCCCCCGCTGGCGCGGGGGAGGCGCATATCGGTTTAGGCCAGGGTGGTGCCCAGCGCGTAAGTCATGGCGCCGAGGACGCCAGCAACGAACAGGACGTTGATCACCGTAGCCAGGGTTTGCGTAAAGCGTTCCATTTGACTGTCCTTTCGGGTCTCGATCGCAGGCCCTCCTGCGATACGTTACGGTAAATAAGGAGTTAGCCGGGAATCTGAAGAGACATTGCGTCACACCACCTTTGCAGAAATGCATGCATTCACAAAAAATACATGAGATTACGGGACGGCAATCTTCATGCAAGCTTGTGGCAATCGCTTGCCAATCCCAAGACCAGCCCCTAACCATCCATCATGATGAATCTGGTCCTGATCGGCGCCGGCGGCGCGCTGGGCGCGATAGCGCGTTATCTGGTGGGGCGATCCACCTTGCGGCTCTTCGGTCCGGATCAGCCCTGGGGCACGTTGAGTGTCAATATTGCTGGCGGTCTGGCAATGGGCCTGTTGATCGGCTGGCTGGCGGCGTCGGAGCGGGCAGAGGAAACCTCAATCCGCCTGTTCGCGGCTGTCGGCTTTCTGGGCGGATTTACCACCTTCTCTGCTTATTCGCTGGAATTGGTGCTGATGATTGAACGCAAGGCCTATCTCAACGCCATTCTCTATGCGGCCGGATCCGTGGTGCTGGCGATGGCGGCCGTCATGGTGGGGCTGATGCTGATGCGAAAGGTGATGGCATGAGTGGTGTCCAGAAAATCACGGTTGAGAAAGGCGAGGATGGCGCGCGTCTTGATCGCTGGTTCAAGCGGCGTTTTCCCCACATCACCCAGGGCCAGGTGCAGAAATTCTGCCGCAAGGGTGAGGTGCGCATTGACGGGGGTCGCGCCAAGACAGACACGCGGGTCGAGGCCGGACAGGAAATCCGCATTCCGCCTCTGCCGGATGCCAAGGAGATGAGGCAGCGCGACCGTCTCTCCGATCGAGATACCGCCTATGCCAAATCGCTTGTCATCTATGAAGATGATGAGGTGATCGCCTTCAACAAGCCGTCGGGCCTGGCCGTACAGGGCGGCTCGAAGACCAAGCAGCATCTGGACCGGCTTCTGGATGCGTTTGGAACCGGGCTGGAGCGGCCGCGCCTCGTGCATCGGCTGGACAAGGATACGTCCGGCGTTCTCGTCGTCGGAAAAAATCCGGCAGCAACAGCGAAACTCGCCAAGGCTTTTCAATCTCACAAGACCCGGAAAACCTACTGGGCTGTCGCGATTGGTGTACCCAAGCCGCGCCTGGGCGAGGTCAAGGGGTTCATGAAGAAGACGGCCGGTGCCGGCGGCGATCCCGATCGCGAAGTCATGACCGCGGCGCGCCATGGCGAGGACGGGGCGCAGCATGCGCTCAGCCGCTATACGGTAGTTGCCGATGCCGGTCAGAAAGCCAGCTGGGTCGCGCTGCGCCCGGTCACCGGGCGGACGCACCAATTGCGGGTGCATCTCCAGGCGATGGGGACATCGGTCCTCGGCGATAAGAAATATCCCTGCCATCGGCCGGCGCCTGAGGATCTGGATCAACAGCTTTGTCTGCATGCCCGCCGTCTGGAGATCCCGCGTGACAAGGGCATGCTGGTGATCGAGGCGCCCTTGCCAAAACATATGAGCCGGGTGTTCGGCAAGCTCGGCTTTGATCCGCGCGAATCGGATGAAGCCTTGATCGAGGAACAGCTGGCCTAGCACTGACAGCCTCCGCGGCGATGACGCCGGGAGTGGAAGGCATGCGGGAGGCCGGACGGGCCTTGAAGTGTAGTAAGTGTGGATGGC
>JBELMP010000083.1:0-10736 GCA_042095695.1 Maricaulis sp.
TCGCCATCATGTCTGGCCCATCCATGGGCTGGAGCGAGAAACGCTCAAACCTCATATTTGCAAAGTCCGCCGGATCGAGCTCCGTCTGCGGATAGACCAGCTTGAGTTCGTGTCCCGACGTCTGCACCACCGGCGCTGTGCCCTTCGGGCTGACAGTAATCCAGTCAATTCCCGCAGGCGCAGCGATCGTGCCATTGGTCTCAACCGCGATTTCAAAATCCTCGTGATGAAGCGCGTCGATCAAGGCGCGGTCCAGCTGCAGCAGCGGTTCACCACCGGTACACACGACAAGCGGACGCCCGCCCCCGGGCCAATAGCTCTTCACGCGCCCTGCCAGATCCTTCGCGGTCTGGAACTTGCCGCCGCCCGGCCCGTCCGTACCGACAAAATCGGTGTCGCAAAAACGGCAGACCGCGCTGGCGCGATCGCGTTCGAGACCGGACCAGAGATTACACCCGGCAAAGCGCAAGAAGACGGCGGGCCGACCGGCCTGCGCGCCCTCGCCCTGGACCGTGAGGAAGATTTCCTTGGCAGCGTAGCTCATGCTTGCGCCCCGGACCGATAATCTGCCCATCCCTGGGCACGCAATTCGCAGGCCGGGCAGCTACCGCAGCCATAGCCCCATTCATGCCGGATCTCGCGCTCGCCGCGGTAACAGGTATGACTCTCCTCAACGATGAGATCGACCAGGGCCGCCCCCCGCAAAGTCTCAGCCAATTGCCAGGTCTGTCCTTTCGACAGGAACATCAGGGGCGTTTCCAGCGTGATCGGGGTATCGAGACCCAGCTGCAACGCCGACTGCATCGCATCCAGGGTTTCTCGCCGGCAGTCCGGATAGCCGGAATAATCGGTTTCACACATACCGCCGACGAGCACCGCATGGGCGCGGCGATAGGCGAGCGCGGAAGCGACAGTCAGGAAGACAAGATTTCGGCCGGGCACGAAAGTCGACGGCAAGCCATTCGCCTGCATTTCAATCGCGCGGTCCGCGGTCAGCGCGCTTTCAGCAATTGCGCCATAGCCTGCGAGATCGACCACAAAATCCTCGCCGAGCCGATCGCCCCAGAGTGGGTCCAGCTTCGCCGCGGCTGAACGGACAGCCAGCCGGGCCTGCATTTCGACATCATGGCGCTGGCCATAATGAAAGCCAATGGTTTCGACCCGCTCATAGCGCGCCAGCGCCCAGGCCAGGCAGGTGGCAGAATCCTGCCCCCCGGAAAACAGAACCAGTGCGGTCCCGGATTTCGACAAATCATCCATGGGGCCGCTATATACCTGCAAGGGAGCGCAATCACCATGAGCGAGTATCACTGGATTTACACCACCTGGCCCGACGGCGCAGCCGCCGAGGCGGCGGCCGAAACCGTGATTGGCGAACGGCTTGCGGCCTGCGCCAATATCATCGACGGGGTCACCAGCCTGTATGAGTGGGATGGCAAGGTGCAAAAAGAGACTGAGGCTGTGATGATCCTCAAATCCGCAGCCCGTTCGCTTTCAGCCCTGCAGCAAAGGGTGACAAGCCTGCATCCCTATTCGGTTCCGTGTTTCGTGACGCTGCCGATCGACGCCGGCAGCAGCCACCCGGAATACCTGTCCTGGCTGGATGATCAGACCCGTCGACTTCTGTGACACTTATTTGAACTTTTGGTGAAAAACCCGACCCGTTTAGCTTTGGGAAAACCTGCTCGCGCACAATGCCCTCATGTTTCGGGGGTAGGTGTGCCATGGGCCGTTTGGTTCGAGATTTATTGGTCGAAGCGCCGGCGGTGAAACCGTCCACGCGCGGTGAGGAGATTTATGAACTCTTCTCCCAGGACGAGGATCTTCTGGTCATAGCTGTAGTCGAGGACCGCAAGCCCGTCGGGCTGCTGACCCGGGACCAGTTCTTCCTGCGCATGGCCGACCGACATGGACGTGCCCTGTTTTCCAAGCGGCCGATTACCTTCCTGATGAATAAGGAGCCGCTCATTATCGAGGCGGGCACAGGTATCGAGGAGCTCAATCAGCTCATCGTGCGCGATCGCCCGTCAGCACTGATGGAAGGCTTCATCGCGGTGCGCCGTGGCGAATTTGTAGGCGTTGGCACCTCATTTGAACTCTTCGCTGCGATGGCGCGCGAGTCGGAGGAAAGATCGCACAAGCTTGCCAGCCTGGCCGAGCAGCTCGGACGGGCGCGCATTGAAGCGCTCGCCGCATCCAAGGCCAAATCCGACTTCCTGGCCACGATGAGTCATGAGATCCGGACCCCGCTCAATGGCGTCCTCGGCATTGCCCAATTGCTGATGGCGACAGGGCTGGACGATGAACAGTCCGAATTCGTTCGCGTGATCAATGATAGCGGCCAAATTCTGCTTCGCCTCCTGAATGATATCCTGGACCTGTCCAAGATCGAGGCCGGCAAGATGGAGCTGGACCTGCAGACGATCGAAATCGAACAGCTCGCCCAGGATACCGCCACACTCTGGCAGGGCCGCGCAACTCAAAAGCAGATTGGCTTTGAAATCGATGCCCAGGGCATTAATGGCCGTCTCTTCCAGGGCGATCCTGTGCGTCTGAAACAGATCATTTTCAATCTCGTCGGCAATGCCATCAAATTCACCGAAACCGGATCCGTCGACGTTGCCATCGCAATGCATGATATCGGCAAGAAGCGCTCGGTCATGCGTATCGAAGTCCGCGATACCGGCTGCGGAATTCCGGAAAAAGCGCAGAAGACCCTGTTCACGGCCTTTACCCAGGCCGATGCGGAGACCACGCGCAAACATGGCGGCAGCGGGCTTGGTCTCGCCATCTGCAAGCGTCTGATCGATCTGATGGGCGGGACGATGGGCTTCACAAGCGTGGAGGGCGCGGGTTCGACCTTCTGGTTTGAAGTGCCACTGCGTGTGGATCAGGACAGCCTGGTCCCAGCGAAGGATGAGGCGCCTGCGGTGCCGGTCACCAATATCGAGCCGCAGACAACACGCGTCCTCGTCGCCGAGGATAATCCCGTAAATCAGGCCGTGACCAAGGGCTTCCTGAAGCTCAAAGGGCTGACCTGCGACATTGTCGAGAATGGGCAGCTCGCAGTCGAGGCTGTGCAGGCACAATCCTATGATCTGATCCTGATGGATATGGAAATGCCGGTGATGGACGGGCTTGAAGCCACACGGGCGATACGCGCCCTCTCCGGCCCGCAATCCCAGATCCAGATTCTGGCCCTGACCGCCCACGCCATGTCCGGCGCTTCGGATCGCTGCCAAGCCGCCGGCATGAATGGGCATGTCGCCAAACCCATCGACAAGACGGCCCTGTTCGACGCGATTGATGCCGCCCTGGAGCGCGCTGAGGACGTCAAGCGCAAAGCAGCCTGACCGGCTCCCAAAAAGACCTTCATCCCTGAGCGACGGATTCCGTCAGCCCTCCCGTTTCATGACTGCGAGGGACATGACGAATTCAAGGGGAAGGTCATGCCCGTTAAATATGCTTGGTTTGCCCTGGTTGCCGGTTTGCTGGCAGCTCCAGCCCATGCGGATCATCCGCACCGCAATATCCGCGATGCTCACGAGGATGTTCGCGATCTCCGGGAAGATCGCGCAATGGCCCTGCCGCCCTCACCCTCAACTCATTAGCGATCGCGTGCGCCCGGATCGATCTGTTGGGAAATCTCGTGTGCAGCTTCATCGAAGCCGCGCCGCCGCGAGATAATCAGGATGGCCGACAGGCCGCCGCCCACAATAATCGAAAAACTGATACCCAGCCCGAGTGCGATCCAGCCATGCGTGCTCAGGCCCTGGTCCGGCAGGATTTGTGCGCCGACGAACAGATAGATGCCGCCAGCGATCACCGTCACGAGGACAGCCAGCAGGGACAGGATAGATGCTTTGCTCATAAGCCGCTCCGGACGCTTGGATGACCCTGTATATAGGCTCGCTCGCAACGTTGGAAAAGCGCGGTACGGCGTCGCAGGGCCGGGTATTGGGCGTGCAATCTGTGTCGGGTTGAAGTGGTGGCGAGGGAGAGACTTGAACTCTCGACCTCACGATTATGAGTCGTGCGCTCTAACCAGCTGAGCTACCTCGCCACACGGTTCCTCTTGCGAGGAGGGACGGCATATACGCGCACCGCCCGCAGCTGGCAAGCCACGGGCGGTGATTGAATTCAGTTCCTGCTGAAGTCGGTGCCGAGCTAGGCCGAGCGAACATCACCAAGGAATTGCTCGACCGAGTCTTTCAGGCCTGTCGACTGACGAGAAACGGCCAGTGAAGCCTCGAGGACCTGACCGGCACTTTCACCGGTTTCCGAGGTCGCCTGGTCGACTTCCTGGATATTGGAGAAGACGTCACGGGTGCCATCGGCCGCTTCCTGGGCCGAGCGTGTGATCTCGGAGGCCGCAGCACGCTGCTCCTCCATCGCCGCAGCAATCGCGGTCGCAATCTCACTCATCTCATGAATGGTTCCGCCAATCGAACCCATTGCCTCCACAGCCTTCTGGGTCGCCGACTGGATGCCGGAGATATGTTCGGAGATATTCTGCGTGGCATTGCCGGTCTGGCTAGCCAGTGCCTTGACCTCGGACGCGACAACCGCAAACCCCTTGCCGGCCTCGCCGGCGCGGGCCGCCTCGATCGTCGCATTCAGGGCGAGCAGATTGGTCTGCTCGGCGATGTCGTTGATCAGGCCGACAATGTCATCAATGCTCTTGGCGGCGTCATTGAGACGCTGAACGTCAACATTGGTCTGCTCGACCTGGTCGACAGCGCTATTGGCGATATCGGTAGAGCGGGTGATCTGCTGGCTGATCTCGCCGATTGAGGACACCATCTCCTCCGCTGCTGCGGCAACGGTCTGGACATTCTGCGACGCGCCTTCGGACGCCTGTGCCACAGCCGCGGACTTGCCGGTGGTGGCGGCGGCCGTAGAACTCATGGCGCGCGCGGCGGTCTCCATCTGGGTGGCAGCATCGCTGACCTGGCCGAGGGCTTCGGTGGACGCATCCTCGAAGGCCTGGATCAGGCTTTCCACGGCTGCCGAACGCTTCTCCTTCATGCGCCGCTCTTCCTCAGTCTCCGCCTCGAGACGGGCTCGCTCAATGGCGTTCTGACGGAAGACATCGACACAACGGGCCATGTCACCGATTTCGTCCTGGCCCGGCGTGAAGCCCAGATTGACATCGCTATTGCCTTCCGCGAGTGCGGTCATGGTCGAGACCATCTTGCTCAGGCGGGACAGCAGGATATTGCTGACATAGAACCAGGCGATGGCTGCGGCGATGGCGATACCGATGGCCGCGATGGCGATCAGCAGGACGCGACCGGTCATCACGGCGCCATTGGCTGCAGCCGTTGCCTCTTCAACTCGCGTGGCCACATCAGCCTTATAGTCGAGTACGGCGGCAACAAGCGCCTGAGCCGAGACCCGGGCCTCATCGGCAACCGCATTGGCGCTGGCAACCGCAGCCAGCTCATTTTTGCGAAGCTGGAAAATTCCGCCACTGCCTTCACCATAGCCGATCAGCGTGTCGGACTGGCTCCGCATGGTGTCGGTGGCGATATCACCCAGAAGGGCAAGATTGACGTCGAGCTCACCCACGGCAAAGTCGAAATCATCAAAGACGGCATCGACATCTGCTTCGGACGCTGAGGTAGAGACCTCATTGAACTGGATCAGGATCTGGTTCGCGGCGACCATGGCGCGAAGCAGGCTTTCAATATCCGCCTCGTCGGACTCATCGAGGGCACCCTCAATCTCTCCGGACAGGGATTGACGTGCGCGCGATGCCATCTGTGTCGTGTAGTTTCGGCGATCGCGGATTTGCAGACGTTCATCGACCACATCATTCATCTGGCCGACCTTGTCGGTCAGTGCCGCGGCAGCGCTGGCCAGGCTGGCGACCGCTTGTTCTCCGGACAGGCGCCGCAACTCGTCGAGATCCGTGTTAAGCGTGTCGCGCAACTCGCCGACGCGCGCATAATTGGCGAGGCGCGCTTCGACCGTCGGCGACAGGGCAAAGGCGGACATCGCCTCGCCGAGCGCCTGGCTGGCTTCACTCAGCGCATCCACCGCGAGGGTTTCCGGAATGGATTGTTCGGCGATTTCCTGAACGGCGGAGTTGGCGGAATTGAAGCCGAACACACCGACGCCCGCTGCAATCAGCGTCATCGCTGCAGAGACGCCGAAAGCGGCGAGCAGCCTCACGCGAATGCTGGAAGTCTTTTCAATCAGTGAGGCGAATACAGAATTCATAGCGTCAGCCCTTCGACATCCGAATCCGGAATAGCAAAAACAAAGGCGACGCTAACGCGCCGCCGTAAATGAATTGTTATTATTGTTTTTGCTTTTCGGTTCTTGTGCCGATTGACAATGAATTCTGTGCGTTAACCGCCTAGGTTGAAGTCAAAGCGCTGGGTCATGCCCTCGGTTGCCTCGGTAGCCGGGGCGTAGGCCCATGCATTGATTGCGCGGATAACCGAGCGGTCCCAGATACCTTCCGGGCTTGATTCGACGACTTCAGCATCGACGACATCACCTTCAGGCGACACGGTGTATTGAACCACCGCGAAACCCTCGACATTCCGACGCTCAGCACCACGCGGATACTCCGGGGCCTCGACGCTCGTACGTTCGCGATCCTGAGCCAGCGCCGGCACTGCGGTGAAGCTCATTGCGGTCATTGCCGCAGCCATAAACATAATTCCCGTCGTTTTCATCGACATTCCCTATCCACTCATGGGCGCCGGCGGGGATTATTGCCCTCTTGTCGGCGCTGTTTTCAACTCAACCGGACCTTGTTGGCCCGACGTGAAGGAGAATGCCGCACACGGGTTGCGAAACGCTTAATTCAGACGCGATTTCTGCAGCTGCGAATATGATATTTATCGCAATTATTTCAATGATTTAAAATGATAAAAATTGAATCAATTTAAGCCTGTGCCACATCGGAACAGAATCGCGGCAAAAAGCATGGTTAAGATTAACTGACCCTGTTTCTTCGCATTCTAACCAACCTATAGATGAGTGCCATGCCGATCGACGAGCTGCGCCTTCCAACCGCTGATCTTCTGAGTTTCGCGACACGCCTGCTCGCGAAAGCCGGCGCACAGGCCGAGCATGCCGCGCGCGTCGCCCATCACCTGGTTGACGCCAATCTTTGCGGCCATGGCAGTCATGGCGTCGGCCTGCTGCCCGCCTATGCGGATCACTGTGCCGGCGGACAGGTCGCACTCGAGGACAGGATCGAGGTGATCCGGGACACCGCGGTTCTCTATCAGATCAATGCGCACCGCTCCTGGGGCGCGCCGACGGGCGATCAACTGGTTGCAGCCCTGACCGCCAAGGCCAGTGCGGAGGGGCTGGCCTGCGGCACAATTGCCAATGCACATCACCTCGGCCGGATTGGCGCATATGCCGAGGCGCTGAGCGCACAGGGGCTGGCATCGATCCACTTTGTAAATGTCACCGATCACGCACCGCTGGTCGCGCCCTTCCGCGGCGCCGATGCCCGTTTCGGCACGAATCCGGTCTGTATCGGCTTTCCGGGCTCTGAAACGCGACCGGAATTCCTGCTCGACATGGCGACCAGCATGATTGCCCTGGGCAAGGTCCGTGTCGCGGCGGCGAAGGGGCATACCGTGCCGCCGGGCACTCTGCTCAATGAACACGGCATGCCGACAATCGATCCCTCCGGCATGGCCGGTTTCGAGATCAAGGGTGCCCTGACCCCGATGGCGCGACACAAGGGCTATGGCCTGGCCTATGCCTGCGAGCTTCTGGCCGGCCTCCTCTCCGGAGGTGGCACAATCCAGCCTGCGCATGATCGCAAGGACGGTATCCTCAACTCCATGACATCGGTGGTGATCAATCCGGCAGCCTTTGGCGACCGGGCCTGGATGGATGAGGAAATAGACGCGATGGCCGCCTATGCGACCCAGTCACCGCCGATGGACTGGGACAGCCCGGTCCTGGTTCCCGGCGATCCTGAACGCGCCTGGCGCGGCAAGCGCGAGCGTGAGGGCATACCGCTGGCAGAAGCGACCATTGAAGGCCTCAACGCAAAAGCGGCATCGCTCGGGATTGATGAACGGCTTAAACCAGCCCGTTGACACCAAACAGATCGAGGGTCTCATCATCGATACGCAAGGGGCGGCGCGTCGTCGAAGACAGGCGACACCACTCCGTCTGGGCACGGGCTGAAAAGCGCTTGGCGCCCGGCTTGCGGATATCAACATGGCGATCAAAGCGCGGGCCTTTATAGGCACCCAGCCAGGTCCGGATTTCCACAGCATCACCGGGCTCGATCGGATCGCGATACTCAATCGTGTGTTTCAGGGCGACCCAGACTTCCGCTGACACCTTGTCCGGCGGACAGATCAAGTGCCAATGGGTCACCGCCATCTCCTGGACCCAGGTAAGATAAACGACATTATTTACATGTCCGAGTTCGTCGAAATCCTCCGGCCTGGGCGTGATGTGACGCAGGAGGGCCGTATCGAAGCCGATACAGCCCACCCCCTCGCCCGGAGCCAGAGGTTTGTGCTCGATAATACCCTTCAGGCCAAACAGCGTGTCGTCCATCAAGCGCTCCTTCGCAGATGCAGCAGAATACACCGCTGCCAGGTTGAAGGAAGTGCATATACGCTATTCGATCACGCAATGGCGGCAGCTTTCATCGCCCGTTCGCGCTAGCTTCACCTGCCAGCCCTAGGACGCTTTGCGAACGGCGAACCAGTAATAGAGGCTCAGGAGGATGGCAGCGCTCGAGACCAGGGTCATCACGGTTCCCGGCACGAAGTGCACAAACCCGCCTAGATCCAGAAAGATAAAGTATCCGACATCAGCTAGCCCGCCGACCAGTCCCGCGAGGAAGAGCGCGAATTCGCGACCGCGAACGATGAATATCGCGCAGATCGTGGTCGTCAGGCCAATCCAGAGCAGATTGAAGCCATGCTGATTTATCACCGCCGCCGCTGCATCATGATAGGGACCCGCAAGCACTTCCGGATCAACGGCGTCAGCAATCGCACTGACCGCGCCTGCGGCGTCGCTGCTGATTACAACGACCCCGGCGAACACATGCACCAGCCCCCAGATAATCCATAGAATGGCAATGACCATAAGGAGAGGATTGAGTTTCATATTCGATTTCCCTTCTTGGACAGACCCGTCTTCTACGCTGCGACCTAGGCCAAAATTTCGTCTTCCCGGCCCTTTGCCCGCACGTCGTCCACCAAGGCCGTCAAGGCATGGCGCATCGCGATTTTGTGGACAGGACGTGTGAGCGTTTCGGCCTCAGCATCCCAGGCCTTCTGCCACTCACCTATGCCAACACTCGCAATGACTTCTCCGCCGAAGAAGGGGGTCAGACGCTGCAGATCGCCCAGGACCCCCGCACCGGCGCGCGGTCCAGGTGTCGCCGCGAACAGGATGATCGGCTTTCCCTGCCAGACCTTCTGGTCAATTCGGCTCATCCAATCGAAGAGATTCTTCCAAGCCGCGGTGACGGATCAATTATGCTCCGGGAAAGAAGCGATGATGCCATCGCACCTGCCTATGGCTTCGAAGAATGCCTGCGCCGGCTCCGGAATGCCGGACTCTGCCTCGCGGTCAATTGAGTAGATATGAATCTCGCTTTCCGCCAGATCGAGCCCCGTCAGTTCAACGTCATCATACATGTCTGACAACGTCTGACGGGCATGAGTGATGAGGGTTTTGTTGATCGACGTCCGACTATTAGATGCCGCGAAAGCCAAAATTTTCAATGCCAGCCCCTGAGCAATATCGAGGTTTAGAAATTGAGCCATCGCCACGCCAGTGCAATGTCTTTGTTTACGCATGGCGTGCGCGTCGGCGCACACTGAGCGCGCCGCCCTGAGCACGCAGAATGGATTGCGATCAAGTGAGCCAGGTCATCATGCTGAAATACAACCCATATGCGCATAAACGTCTAAATCTGCTATATGTGTACAATTGTGTAGCATAGGACGGGAGATAGTCGGAGTTATGGATGACTGGAGCGAAATACGTACCGCCTATGCCGTCGCCAAGCTCGGCACGGTTAGCGCGGCGGCTGACGCGCTCGGCGTACACCGCGCAACCGTCAATCGGCATGTGGAGACCCTAGAAAACCGCCTCAATGTGAAACTGTTCTACAAGCATGCGCGTGGATATGAACCGACAGGAGCCGGGCTCGACCTGCTTGAAGTGGCGGGCCGGGCTGACGAGTTGTTCGCGGATCTCACAGGACGCTTAAAAGGCCAGGCGTCGACCTTGACCGGGGCACTGACACTGACAGCACTTGGCGGTGTGACGCCGTTGATCATGCCAAGTATTAATGCCTTCCGGGAACATTATCCCGACATCGATCTACGCCTGATCGCGGAAGAGCGACTGTTGAAGCTTGAACATGGCGAAGCCCATATCGCTATCCGTGCGGGCAAGAAACCTGAAGAGCCGGACTATGTAGTCATTCCGTTTCGCAAGGAGAATTTTTCGATCTATGCCAGCCGCAGCTATATTGAAAAGCATGGTAAGCCGAACGCGGAGAGCCTAAGCGAGCATGCCTTTGTCGGGTCGCATGACGGCCCCATGGCGCTGCCCTGCACCTATTGGCTTCGGGATAATATTCCCAAATCCTGCTTCGCCATCGATACAAGCGAACCGGTATCTGTGATTGCTGGCGTACAAGCCGGTATCGGAATCGGCTTTATCGCTGACTTCGATGCGGCATTGCGACAGGACCTGGTGAATATTTTTTCTCC
>JBELMP010000084.1:0-10684 GCA_042095695.1 Maricaulis sp.
GAGCACGGGTGAGCATGCCTGCCGCCTGATTGACATCTCCCCGGGCGGTGCCTGTATCGAAGGGCGCAACCACCCTGGCACTGGCGAACGTATCATTCTGATCATTAACGGCATTGGTCGAATCGAAGGTGAGGTTGTGCGCAGCCATGGCGATCACTTCTCGGTCCGCTTCAACGCCACGGATCGCAAACGCGACAAGCTCGCGGATACTATTACATGGCGCTTCAACAAGGACCGGCTGGGCCTTGATGAAGATCGCGCAGCCCAGCGCAAGCCAGGTCGGGGGCGCGCACGCATTGTGCTGACCGATGGAGTCATCATCCAGGCGAATGTCGTGGACGTCTCGGTGACCGGCGCCGCCTTCGAATGCCTTGAACGCCCGCGCCTGGATGAAGAAGTGCGTGTCGGAGAAATGTCAGGACGCGTCGCCCGCATTCTGGACAATGGCTTCGCGGTCGTGTTCGATCCCCCTGACCACCGTCAAGATGATCCAAAAGCAGCCTGACAAGGTCGGCAATTCAGGATAGGCCCTGAGTTTCCGGCAGTGATTTTAAGCAGTGTTTTTGAACTGCGGCCCGAATCTTGCCGCATCCGGGTCGTAGATAGTACGAGTAGCCGTGCGAGAGAGATTGATATGCCTCGCGATGATGGAATCGCAATGTCCTGGTTTGTGAAAGTCGAGGGCCGTGTTTATGGCCCCTATACGCCGACTCAGATGCGCGCCTTCGCCAGCGAAGGCAGGATTGCCGCGCATTCGCTGGTCGCGGACGATCGCGATGGGGAGTTCAGTTCCGCATCGGGTGTCGAGGCTTTCAAGTCCTGGTTTGTCGAATCAGAAGGCGGGGATCGCGTTGAAAAGCGGGTCACGCCCGGTGCTCGTCCGGCGAATTTCGTCATCATCACCGAGATCCACTCGGAAACCGCGAATGATTTTCGCCAGGCGCTGAATGCCTATGGTGATGTCGAGAAGATCACCGAGGGTAGCTGGCTGCTGCGAGGACCGACGACAGCGGCAGTGCTGCGCAATGAGCTCAGCCACGTGCTCGACCGCAATGACAAACTGCTGATCATCGACGCATCGCACGACCGCGCTGCCTGGTTTAATCTGGGCCGGGAAGCGGATCAGAACATCCGCAATCTGTGGGGCCGGGCGAATTAGATCCTGATCTCGACCAGCTCTTCGCGATGCCGGCGGTGATTGTCGACATAGTGAGCCGCTGAAAGTTTCAGCAATTCCGCCGACTCATCATCGAGCGTGCGAATAACCCGGCCCGGCGCACCGACGACCAGCGAGTTGTCGGGTATCTCTTTTCCTTCCGGAACAAGCGCATGAGCACCGATGATGCAGTTTTTTCCGATTTTCGCATGGTTCAGCACAATGGCGCCGATACCGATAAGAGAATTATCGCCAATTTTGCAGCCATGCAGCATGGCCTGGTGCCCGACAGTCACGCCTTTGCCGATCTCCAGCTGAATGCCGTGATCAGTATGCAGGACCGACAAGTCCTGGATGTTGGAATCCTCGCCGATAATAATCCGGTCCGTATCCCCGCGAACAACACAGCCATACCAGACGCTGGCATTGCGGTGCAGCACGACATCGCCGATCACGCGGGCGTCCGGTGCGATCCAATATGCTCCATTTTCGGGCAATTGCGGCACCGACTCGCCCAATGCATAAACTGCCATGACTGTCTTCCTCTTTATTTTGTGAATTTCTCACGACGTCGTCGTTTAGATCTTCTTCACCGCGTTACACTCAAACTGTAGTCACGATTCGGAAGCGCTTTCCGTCTCGTATCGGAAACTCTAGCAGGAGGCTTCGCAAGACGGCATGCCCGATCTGCGCCACAGCCCGCCACCGGGAAGCATCCCTTCCTCACCGCACCTGTCGGAGTCCCCGATCGTCACTCGATTGCAACGCGTTTTCGCCCCTCTGCTTCCCGCTGAGGGGTTTTTCATGTGTGGAGGTCCCAGCCATGGGTAAACGGTCCGTCAAACGTCGCCTGAAAGCCGGTGAATTCAATTCCGGTCAATATGAATCCGAAGAGGATAAGGTCCAGGCCCTATTCCCGGGAACAAAATGGTCCCCAGACGATAAGGAACCCATGCGCGATCAGCGTTTCATCAAGAAGGTGAAACCGCGATCGAAGGGCCAGGAACTTCTCATGAAGTCCATCGATGACAAGAATCTTGTCATGGCGCTCGGTCCGGCGGGTACGGGCAAGACCTATCTTGCCGTAGCCAAGGGGGTCGAGGCTCTGGAGAGCGGTCAGGTCAGCCGCATCGTCCTCTCCCGCCCCGCCGTTGAGGCCGGCGAAAGCATCGGCTTCCTGCCCGGTGCGATGGAAGAAAAACTCGCGCCCTATCTGCGACCGCTCTACGACGCGCTGGCTGATCGCCTGTCACCAAAGAAACTCAAGGCCATGATGGCGGAAGGTGTCATTGAAATCGCGCCGATCGGCTATATGCGCGGACGCACGCTCAATAACGCCTTCGTGGTCGTCGACGAGGCCCAGAACTGTACCTATGTGCAGCTGAAAATGCTGCTCACCCGTCTCGGCTGGAATTCGACCATGGTCATTACGGGCGATCCGGCCCAGTCGGACCTTCTGCCGGAAATGTCGGGCCTGGCGGAAATTGCCAACAAGATGGAAGACCTCGACGATATCGGTGTCTGCCGCCTCGAGGCCAAGGACATCGTTCGTCACCCGCTGGTCGCGACCATGCTGACCGTGCTTTAGGACGCGACGATCCCGCTTGAAGAACGGCGCAGGCCCCGGCCTGCGCCGTTTTTACTGGCGCTAGTGCAAGGTCACATTGTCCGGTGCGCCGGGCGGTCGACGAAACTTGACCAGCTGGCGCAGGGTCAGCGGATAGATCTGCCCAGGCATCATGCCCAGCCTGCGCATGTATTTCTCCTCACGCTCGCGCTTTTGCCGCGCCGAGAGATACTGAATAGCCACATAGGCCAGGATGAGGACATAGGCGACGAATTCGCCCACGCCATACCAGTTGGGCAGAAAGAGAAAGACCAGCAGGGCCAGCCCCGCGCCAAGTATGATGTCGATCGGCCAGCGCTCGGCCGGATTGAAAAAGGCCACGCTGGGAAGTTTCGCCGGATCAATATCGCCCTCAGGGTCCAGCTTGGCGAGCAGGACCTCGAACTCAGCCGCCTGCTGTGTATAGGCCTTGTTGATGGGCGTATCCGGTGTGAATTCCGGCGCGTGCGCGGGCAGGTCATCATTGATGATCACACAGCCCCGCATCAACCATTCAGCGTCCTGCAGGCGCCCGGCGGCGAAATAGCCAGACATGATGCCAGCCCCCTATTCTGCAATCGCCTGGTAAAGCCAGTCCGCGGCCTGCGCCGGGGTTTGGCGATCAAGATCGACCAGGCGATTGGCCTCACGCATATCGGTATCGTCAATGGCGCCGACCAGCCCGACCAGGGCATCGGCAAAACCGGGACGCGCCGCAGCTTCCGGTGAGAGCAGGATGATCGCGTCATAGGGCGGTAAAATTCCCAACGGATCGGTCAATACCCGAAGATCATAGGCCGCAATCCGGCCATCAGTCGTATAGGCGCTGATCACATCCACCTCGCCATCGCGCACAGCGCCATACATGAAAGTGGAATCCATCGCTCGCGTGCCCATGGCTGCCAAGCCGTAGGCATCGCGGGTATTCGTCCACTCCGAGCGGGTGAAGACCTCCGGATCGCCCCCGACTTGCAGATCTCCGGCATGGTCCGCCAGATCAGCAAGACTGCGCACACCCAGGGCATCGGCCTGGTCGCCCCGCATCGCAAAACCATAGGCATTCTCAAAGCCGAGCCGGCCGAGGGTCACAATGCCGTACTCGGCATAGAGATAACCAGAAATCTCCGCAAACATGGCATAACGATCAATGGCTTGCGGACGGTCCATGACCGTGGCCCAGATCGTCCCCGTATAATCGACATAGGCATCCAGCCGGCCCGTCCGAAGCGCGTCAAAGGCCACGGTCGAGCCAAGATTGTCGAGGCGTTCGACCTCTGCCCCGGCCTCGATCAGCACGTCCTCGAGGAGCTCCGCCAGAATATATTGTTCGGTAAACGCCTTGGCTCCGATAGTGACACGTTCTCCGGTCAGCGCATCGGCAGCCGCGCGTGTCTCGACTCGTGACGCGATGCCCGGATCTGCCGCCGGCGGTGGCGCAAACTCGATGAAGCGCGGTGCAATCGAGGCGGCAATGACCGCCGCAAGCGCGATGCCGACATTGATAGCCAGGCGGCGCTTCCGGTCGCGGGCGGCAACCTCCAGAAGGCGGATCATCTGGTCGAGCAATATCGCCAGTCCCGCAGCGAACAGGCAGCCAAACAGCACGGAAAGCCAGTTTCGGGTCTGCAGTCCCGCAAAGATATAATTGCCAAGGCTCGGCGCACCAACCGGCGTCGCCAGGGTTGCCGCGCCGACCACCCAGACTGTCGCAGTCCGCAGTCCCGCAACAATAATCGGCAGGGCGAGCGGCAGTTCCACCTGCCAGAGCCGCTGTCGATCGGTTAATCCAAGCCCCCGCGCCGCCTCGATAACGGCGGGGTCCACGCCTTGTATGCCGACAATCGTATTGCGCAGAATCGGCAGGATGGAATAGAGCATCAGCGCTGCGAAGGCGGGCGCATAGCCGATGGTTCCGCCCAGCAGCGGCACCATCAGCGCCAGCAGTGCAAGTCCGGGAATGGTCTGGATGATACTGGCGATATTCAGCACAGCATTGGAGACATGCTTGCGCGGCGCCGCGTAGATCCCGAGCGGTAGCGACAGGCCGATGCCGACCAGGATCGCCCCCATGGATAGCAGGACATGACCTGAAAGCAGATCAGGCAGCTCGGCCAGGCGTTCGCTCAGATTGGCGTTCATGCCTCCAGCTCCTTGATCACCCGCATCTGGCGCCGCGGTGTTTCGAGCAGATGCGCGACATAATCATCGGCTGGCGATTTCAGGAGTTGCTTCGGCGTTCCCTGCTGCACAATCAGACCATCGCGCATGACGGCGATCTCGTCTGCCATGATCAGGGCCTCGGCCATGTCATGCGTGACCATGACGCCGGTAAAACCAAGCTCAGCCTGCAGCGATTTGAAATCCTGCTGCAGCGCGTCGCGCGTCAGCGGATCGAGTGCGCTGAACGCCTCGTCCAGAAGCACCAGGTCAGGCTTGCCGGCCAGCGCCCGGGCAAAGCCGACACGCTGGCGCTGTCCACCGGATAGCTCGGCTGGATAGCGGTCACCGAATTCCACCGGATCCAGCCGGACCAGCCGCATTAGCTCGCGTACCCGCAATTCGACACTGGCCGCATTCCATTCGAACAGGCGTGGCAGGACCGCAATATTCTGATGCACGGTGTAGTGCGGAAACAGCCCATTGCCCTGCATGACCCAGCCGATCTGGCGACGCAGGGCAATCACATCATGCTGTAGCGTATCGCGGCCTTCAAAAAAGACCTCTCCGGATGTCGGGTGTTCCAGCCTGTTGATGATTTTGAGCAGGCTGGTCTTGCCGCAGCCTGACTGGCCTGTCAGGGCCAGAAGCTGGCCCCGATTGACGGTCAGATCAACACCGCGCACGGCCTCAACCGCTCCGGCATAGGTCTTGGTCACCTGCCGGAGCTCAAGCACCGGTGAGGTGTCAGACTTCAAGGTCTTCCAGATCGATATCGAGAATGGTGATCTCGAAGGAATAGGAGGTTTCGCCCTCATCAATAATCTTGGACACAACGCCAAGGCATTCATCGCCAAGATGGATCTCGGCGCATTCGTCTGGCCGGTTGCGGCGCTGCACCTGCAGGTCGGGATTGAGCTTCTGGCGCATGAAAACTTGCAGCTTGGCCGTCTCGACCGGCGTCATATTCTTGTCCACGGGAATTCTCCGGAGAAAGGGGGATTCGATTGGCGCTAACTAAGCGCATCTTGCCCCCGAGTGTCGAGGGGCAGGCTTCACTTGGGACCCTAAGCCGCTGTCAGCGGTGCTGTAATGGGCCAGTCTAGCTGGGGTCCGGGATGCGCTGATCCATGGAACGGGCTGGTTGCGGGCAGCACTCACCGACAATCTTGGCCGGAACACCGGCGACCGTGCATCCGGCGGGTACCGGCTTGAGCACGACCGAGCCGGCGGCGACACGAGCACCATCGCCGACCTCGATATTGCCAAGCACTTTCGCTCCAGCGCCGATCAGCACACCCCGTCCGATCTTGGGGTGCCGGTCCTGGTGTGCAGCCCCGGTTCCGCCGAGCGTCACCTCCTGAAGGATCGAGCAATCATCGCCGACCACCGCCGTCTCGCCGACAACGATCGCGGTCGCATGATCCATCATCACGCCCTGGCCGATGCGGGCCGCGGGGTGGATATCCACGCCGAAGCGCTCGGAAACCCGGCTTTGCAGATGGAAGGCCAGGGTCTGACGGCCTTCATGCCACAGCCAATGGCTGATGCGATGTGCTTGCAGCGCATGGAAGCCTTTGAAATAGAGGAAGGGCTGCAGCACGCTCAAGCAGGCCGGGTCGCGCTCATCCGTGGCCACCATGTCCGCCGCGGCCTGTTCGGCAATATTGGGATCACCGGCGAGCGCGGCCTCAGCCACATCGCGCGCCAGCATCATGTCCAGTTGCGCATCTGCCAGCTTCGCCGCGAGCCGATAGGCCAGCGCGTCCGCAAAATTATCGTGGCGGAGTACGGCGGCGTTGAGGAAACTCGCCAAAATGGGCTCATCGGCCGCTGCGGCGGCGGCCTCCACGCGCAGGCGGGCCCAGACGGAAGCCACGCCGATGCGCGCCTCGACAACGGAATCGGTTTCTGCGGTCATTTCAGCGCTCCTCGCTTCGCGGTCCGCGCAACATTGCCTCGCTCAAGGCCGGGTCCAGCAGGCCGTTGAGAGCCATGTAGTGAGCCTTGAGCACCATTGCTACCGTAAGGCTATCGGTGATCGCTCCGGAAATCACCTCCTCGAGCAGATCACAAAAGTGTAATCGGCGTAGCTCCAGGACTTCCGTGCCCTCAGGCTCCGCCTCACCCTCGCTCAACCCGGTTGCGATGAATCCGATCGCCTCTTCATCGGTAATGGAATTGGACGTGTCCATGCGCAGGATCTCCTGCCAGTGCAGAGCGCTCAGCCCGGTCTCCTCCTTGAGCTCCCGCGCCGCCTCACTCTGAGGCTCGCGATCAAGCCGACCGCCGCCTTCCGGGATTTCCCAGCTATACTTGTCCTGCGGGAAGCGATGCTGCCCCACCAGAACGGTTTCGCCAGTCTCGAAAAGCGGCAGGATGGCCAAAGCGAGATTCTGGAAATGGACGACACCATAGCGGCCCTCCACACCATCTGGCTGGGTGATCGGATAGGTGTCGATCCGTATCCAGGGTGTCTCGAAAACCACCTCTCTGGAATGCACCGTCCAGGGGCCCCGCATTTCGCTCATGCCACTCTCCCTTGCCTTGGAGCGGCACTAAGCCTGATCTGCGGCCCGGCGCAAGCTGTGATGTTCGCGAACGCGCTCCTTCACCGCGGCGACAATCCTTTCCCGCTTTTGCTCGGCTCGGGCCAGCAAGACAAAGGCAGCCGGCGCCATGATCAGGGCAAGAATCGCCGATCCGGAGACACCGCCCACCATTGCCGCCGCGAAGGGAAGCCAGAAACTCTCGCCGGACAGCAATAGCGGCATGAAACCGCCAATCGTGGTCAGGGTAGTCGAGACGATGTGGCGGGTGGAATCAGACACGGTCTGCTCCACCGCACCTGGCTCCAGCGCGCGCGCCGCCGGATTGGACTTGAGGGCTGACAGGACGACAATCGCACCATTGATGGCCAAGCCCATCAACCCCATCGCGCCGACAATGGCGTTGAAGCCCAGCGGCGTTCCGAACAGCCAGACGCCGAACATGGCCAGACCAACCGAAAGGAAGGCCACCAGCAGGATGACGAAGCCGTAGCGGAAGCTGTTAAAGGCCAGCACGACCGAGCCGATCATCAGAACGATCAGCGGCACCGCCGTGCCGAGAAGATCACCGACTGCATCACCGCGCGTCTCGGCTTCTCCGCCGATCTGCAATTCATATCCCTGCGGCAATTCAATTTCGGCCGCCTCCAGCGCGTCGAGGAAACTCGTCAGCGCTCCCGATGGCAGGGTGAAGGGATCGAGATAGGCAAAAATCTTGTTCACCCTGAGCCCTTCCTCATGCGGGATCAGCGCGACCTGCGGTTCCAGATCAATCTCGCCCAGGGCGGCGAGCGGTGTCGCAAAAACCTCGCCGGACTGGGTGCGGACCGGCGCCGCGCTGACGCGGTCCAATGTTGCCCGGGATTGGTCCGTGGCGATGATGCGGACCGGCAATTCTTCCACTCCCTCGAGCACGGAACCGCCAACCACGCCATCCAGATCGCCACGCAATTGCCCGGCGAGCTGGCTCAGCCGGAGCCCGGCAAGCTCCGCCGATGCCTCATCGGCCAGAACCCGGGCGACAGGCTCACCCATTTCCAGCTGGGCGACCGTGTAGGTTATCCCGGGCGTGAGCGCCAGCAGGCCGCGGATCTCATTGCCCAATCGGTTCAGCTCCGACAATTCCGGGCCTACGATGATCAATTCGATCGGCGCCGGGACCGGAGGACCCTGCTCATAGGGAAGCGTCAGGATCCGGGCCTCGGGAAACTCGCGCATGACCCGCCGCTGCAGCGCGGGAAGAATGCGCGCCGTCGCCGCCGCCGACTCGGTTTTGACAAAACCGGAAGCGAAGGAGGAGACGCCGGATTCCGAGCCGAAGGCATTGTAATAGGTCCTAGGCGGTGAATCGCCGAGCGTCATGCTGACCTGCTGAACTTCCGGGTAGGATTCAATCACCGCCCTCACCCGTTCGGTATAGCGCCGCGTTTCCTCAATCGATGACGAGGATGGCAGGACGATTTCGACCTGGAACATGTCCCGGTCCGTCGGTGGGAAGAATTGCAGCGGCAATGTCGAAGCTGCCATGAACCCGGCGATCGGCAGGATAATCGATGCGGCGATCCCGACCCAGGGCTGAGCGATCACTGCCCGCAATATGCGGCGATAAAGCCAGGCCAGGGGCGGCAGGTTCAATCCCGTGCGCCAGAAGCGCTTGGGCCCGTCCGCAGCCTTGGGATCATCGAACCAAGCGGCCAGCGCACCGATAAGCGTCATCGCGATCACGAATGAGGCGGTAATGGCGAAAATCACAGAAATACCGATCATGCCGATGAATTCGCCAGCGGCACCCGGCATCAGAGCAATCGGGGCAAAGGCAAAGACTGTGGTCATGGTCGAGGCCAGCAGCGGGGCAAACAGCAACCGGATCGATCCGTCCAGAGCCTCATGCGGATCCTGCCCCTTGGAGCGCAGCAGGCGATATTCCTCGACGACAACGATGGCATTATCAATGAGGAGACCCAGCGCCACGACCAGACCGGTCACAGACATCTGGTGCAGGGGTTCATCATAGAGCCGGATCATCAGCATGACGGAAATCACCGTCAGCGGCAGGGCCGAGCCGACGATAAAGGCAGCGCGCCACCCCATCATCAAAAAGAGCACGCCGAAGACGATGAGCGCGGAATAGCCCAGGTTTCGCGCCAGACCATTAAGGCGCGACTCCACATAATCGCCCTGACGGAAAATCGTCTCAACATCGATACCGGGCACGGAGGCCGCATATTCGGCAACAAGCGCGTCGGCGGATTCGGCCCAGAGATCGGCCCGCAAATTCGGCTGGAGATAGGCGGCAACGAATGCCGCGCGTTCGCCATTATGGACTGCCATTGCCTCGGGCGGGTTCTCAAGGCCTTTCTCTACCGTGGCAATATCGCCCAGCCGGACAAAACTACCGTCCGGGCCCGCGCCGATGGCGATATCCCTGATCCGGTCAACGCCATCAAAAGCACCGGCAACCTCAACACCGATATCCACCGTGCTGCCGCGCACCTGGCCGCCCGGAGCCTTGGAATCCGCACTCGCTGTCAGCGCGGCAATATCATTCATGGTCAGTCCGAGCGCAGCGAGTGTCTCCGGCTCAACCTGGACCCGGATCTCCTCGCCGACATCGCCGAAGATCAGGGTTTCCTCGGTACCGGACAGGTTGAGCAATTGGCGTTCCAGATCGCGGCCGAGCCTGGAGAGCAGGCCCATATTCTGCTCGCCATCATCGCTCCAGCTCAGCGCCACGATGAGCGTCGCCGCCCCGACATATTGTCGCTGGATGTCCGGCGGGCCCGACCCGTCCGGCAGTTCCGGCGTGACCGAATTGACCTGTTCCCGGATCAGCGTCCAGGCCTGGTCGACTTCCGTTTCGGTCAAATCCTCCCGCAGGGAGACGAAGAGCGCTGATACATTGCGCCGCGAGGTCGAATTCATCTCATCGATCTCGGCGAGCTCATTCACCGCGTTCTCGATCGGCTCTGTGATCAGGGCCTCAATACGCTCCGCGGATGCCCCCGGATAGGGCGTGATGACAAATCCAAAACGCTCGACCAGGGTCGGGTCTTCCTGACGCCCCAGCGACAGAAAAGCGCCCACACCAGCTGCGATCAGCAGGAGTGTTGCGAGAATGGCGAGGCGCGGAAAACGGTAGAAGAGCGTCCGCATCACTCGGCCTCCTCAGGCGTGGTGATACGCACACGCTGGCCTGGCGTGACCCGGTGCAGCCCA
>JBELMP010000085.1:0-10666 GCA_042095695.1 Maricaulis sp.
CAGTCTTCTGGGCTATCCGGTCAGCGAGGCCGAGGACATGCCCGATATCGGTGCCTCGAGCCTGTCCATTGCCTTTGGCGATTTCCGCCGGGGCTATCTTGTACTGGACCGCCAGGGCATTGAGGTCCTGCGCGACCCCTATAGTGCCAAACCCTATGTGCTTTTCTACACGACCAAGCGCGTGGGCGGCGGCGTCCAGGATTTCGATGCAGTCAAATTCCTGAAATTCTCGACCAGCTAGTCGCGATCGATCTCGTCCTCGAGACGGCGGGCGAGGGCGTCTTCAGCCTCACGGCTGATTGCGTCCTCCCCGTCCAGCCGGTTTGCCTGCTCGACACTTGGCAGGTCGAAGGCGAAGCGGCGCAGGAAGTTTTCCAAGGGTCGAAAACCGGGCAGTCCGAACAATATGACCAGCGCGCCGAATGCCAGCCAGATCTGTGTCGTCCAGACCAGCGGCCAGCCCATCATCGCCAGAACAGCGACAGCCAGCGCATAGAGCAGCCCGGCGGCTGATCCAAATGCCAGCGCCAAGGCCAGAAACCAAGCCAGCAGCGCATTCATGCGGTGATGGTTCACGCGTGCACCCTTTTTGCCCCAGGAGATGAGGCATGTCCCTCGCACTCATAACGCCTCCGGCGCTTGAGCCAGTGACAATAACTGAGCTGAAAATGCGGCTGAAACTGGGCCATGATGATCATGATGCAATTTTGCCCGGTCTGATCGCCGCGGCGCGCGAGCAGGTCGAGCGGGAGGCGGGCCTGGCCTGTCTGACCCAGAGCTGGGAGGAGACCCGCGATAGCTGGGCCGGCGGTGGCCGACTGCGCGCCTTCGCGACCCAGTTCCGCCTGCTCAAGCCGCCCTTGCAAGCCGTGATCTCGGTCACCACCCGCAGGGCTGACGGGGAGGGGCAGATCTGGGATCCGGCAGATTACCGCGTCGATACGCAAAGCTGGCCAGGCCGGATACACCTCAGCGCCGGGGCTGTCTTTCCCGAGCCCGGCCTTGTAGGCGGCGGGTTGAGCCTGCGCTTTGTGTGTGGCTATGGAGATGAACCCGAAGCCGTGCCCGCCAGCCTGCGCCAGGCCATTCTGCTTGCGGCCATGCATCTTTACCGGCAGGGCGAAGGCGCAGCTGACAGCAACGCAAACGCTCTGCCGGAGGTCGTGCGCCCCCTGATCGCACCCTGGCGGAGACTATCCCTGTGAGCGCGGTCGAAGCGGAGTTGCGCGCCGCCCTGACGCAGGCTTTGCGCCAGACCCCTTCCGCCAAGCTGATGCTCGGCGATCCGCCGCGGATTTATGAGCGCGAGCCGTCAGCCGCGAGCCGCCCCTATGCCGTCTGGGCCCGCCTGCGCAGCGAGCGCGAGTCGCTGGACGGCCATGATTTGCTACGCGTGCGTGCGACCCTGGCATTGCATGCGGAGGATCGTGATGCTTGGGCGATACTGTCGGGGCTGAGCAGGGCCGTGTCGCAGTTGGATATTCCGCCTCATCCGACCTGGCGCCTGCTGCGACTGAACACGGTCTATAGCGAGGTCTTCCAGACCCGCGGCAAGGCCTGGCAGCGCGGCCTGATACAGCTAAGAGCTCTGGTCTCAGACACCGGGCCGCCTTGAAAACACAATTATAGATGGCACTATGAAGGTGTGAGGTGTTGAGGTGGTTTCGAGTTGGCCGCAATTTTATCTGTATGCGCCGGTCGTGATAGCGATTGGGTCGCTGATAACGGCCTTCATGGCTTATCGGTCATTCCGGCATCTACGCTATACCAGTGTTCGCGACACGACGGTCTCGCTGATCATGCGCATGACTTCGGAGCAGCATGTCACGGACATGATTGATCGTTTCCGGTGCTTGCGGAACAGTTTCGAAGAACGCGACCTCTCCAATCCGACATTGGATGTGGTCGCACAACATACCTTTGTCTGGAGTGGCCAGGTCTTCGATGGAACCCGGGTCATCCGTGATATGTTCAACTTCTATGAAGCCGTCGCCCTCGGGATAGACGAGGGATGGTTGAACGAAAGCATCTTCAAGAGCTATTGGAAGGCGGCCTATGTCCAGGACTGGTATGATTATAGCCGTTATGTGGACGAGCTTCGGGAAAAGTATGGCGTGCTCGAGGTTTGGGCACATTACCAGGATCTAGTCGAGCGCTGGAAAGACTAGTCAGAGCATTCGTCCAAGCCGACCAATGACCGCTCCTTTCGGGGCGGTTTTTCTTTATCCGAAATCTCTCGGCAAACCCGCAATCATGAAGAAAGGAGGTGGCTGGATGTCACTCCATGCCGGCAAGGATGTATTGCTGAAACTCGCCAGTGCGACTGATCCGCTGACCTATATGAGCGTGGCGGGGCTGCGCATGAAAACCATCGCGCTGAATGCGCGCACTGTAGATGCCACGCATGCGGACAGTCCAGAGGGCTGGCGAGAACTGCTCGGCGGTTGCGGCGTGAAGACCTGTTCCATCACCGGTGCTGGCCTGTTTACTGACAGCGAGGCGGATGCGCGTATCCGGGCCCTCTTTTTCAGCCAGGCCCTGGCCGACTGGCAAATCATCATTCCGGATTTCGCACGCTTCACCGGGCCGTTCGTGATCGCGTCACTGGATTATTCCGGGCGCTATGACGCGGAGGCCGCCTGGTCCATGACGCTCAGCTCCGCCGGCGCACTCGCGACGGAGATGCTGTAATGACCAATCCAATACGCGGCGAGACCCGCCTGGAGATTGATGATCAGAGCTATCGACTTTGCCTGACCCTGGGCGGGCTGGCGGAAATGGAGGCGTTGCCGGCCGCACCGATGGGCGCGACGCGCTTGGTGGATCTCCTGCTTATCCTTCTGCGTGGCGGTGGCAATCCGCTGAGCCGACAGGCGCTGCTGGCCAGCGATATCGATCTCGGAAAAGCGGCGCGTGCCGTCAGTGGCTGTCTTCGATGTCCCGAATAGATGAGGCCGCCTGGGGCCGGGCCCTGCGCCTGGCCTTGAGCCTGGGGCTGTCCCCGGAACAATTCTGGGCTTTGAGCCTGCGCGAATGGCTGAGCCTGCAGGGCGCGGGCTTGACCGCGCCAAGCCGAAACCAGTTGCGCGATCTGATGGCGCGCTTTCCCGATGGAGATTAGGATGAGCGATGAAGACTTCCTCGGCCGGGCCGAGGCCGACGAGCTCGGCGAGGCCCTGGCGACCGCCTTCGAGCGCGCCGGGGAAAGGATAGAAATTGCACTAGGTGAGGCGGCACGGTCCGGCGAGGCGGATTTCGCCCGCATGACCGAGAGCATCCTGCAGGACCTCGCGCGACTGGCGCTGGACGCGGCGATTATTCGTCCGCTCGAAGGCGCGCTGGGCAATGCCTTCGGGGCGCTGCCCTTTATCGGCGGCCGGGCCGAAGGGGGTCCCGTCCTGGCCGGTGGCCAGTATCTCGTCGGTGAGCGTGGACCGGAGGTGTTTAGACCGACCCAGAGCGGTGAAATCGGTCAGCTATCGCCGGCCGTAACTGTCAATCTGACCCTGCCGGCAGCTCCGGACCGGCCAGTCAGTGAGGCGCGGCTGGCCCGTCAGATCGCCCGTGCGGCCCTGCGTGGCGGGCGGCGCTTGTGAGCGTGTTTCACGAGGTGAACTTCCCCTTCTCCCTGGCGCTGGGGGCCGTGGGAGGGCCGGAACGCCGCACAGAAATCATCCAGCTGGCGTCGGGCCGGGAGGCGCGCAACACGCCCTGGCGCGACAGTCGGCGGCATTGGGATGCCGGTCCCGGTCTGCGCTCGCTCGACGACCTCCACCGGCTCACCGCATTTTACGAGGCGCGCCGCGGCCCCTTGCATGGCTTTCGCTTTCGCGACCCGCTCGATCATCGCTCCTGCGATCCCTCCAGGCCGCCGCAAGCCAGTGATCAGAGGCTGGGCGAGGGTGATGGAGCGCTGACCCGGTTCGCGCTGATCAAGGCCTATGAGAGCGGCGGTTCGGTCTGGGTACGCCCGATCCGCAAGCCGATCCTGGCCAGTCTTGTCGTCGCGGTCGATGGTCTTCCTGTCGTGGCCGAGTTTGATGAGGCGAGGGGAGAAATCGTTCTCGCCGTACCGCCGGTACCCGGGCAAGCCGTGACGGCTGGCTTCCAGTTTGATTGCCCGGTCCGATTTGCCAGTGATCGCCTGGAGATCAGCCTGGATCATGTCGGGGCGGGCACGGCCTCCATTCCTCTGGTGGAACTCCGGCTCTGACCATGCATGCGATCTCCGAGACAATGCAGGCCGCCCTGGACGCCGGGGTGACCACATATTGCCGCGCCTTGCGCGTTGAGCGAGGCGATGGCGCGCAGTTCGGCTTCACCGATCATGACCAGGACATGGAGATTGACGGGCTGCTCTACCGAGCGGATCAGGGTTTCACGCTGACGGCACTGGATCAGCAGGCAGATCTGAACCCGGGGGCTGGCGAGATTATCGGCCGGCTGAGTGCAATAGCGCTCGATCACACCTCGCTGGCGGCCGGGCTGTGGACTGCGGCGCGTCTGACCCTCTGGCTGGTAGACTGGCAAAACCCGGACGATTGCATGGCCCTGGCGAGCGGGCGATTGGGTGAGGTCAGAGTGCGTGACGGACAATTCGAAGCGGACTGGCTGGGTCCGGCTGAACCGCTCAATCGCCGCACCGGACGGGTATTCTCCCGTGCCTGTGACGCGAGCCTTGGGGATACCCGCTGCGCGGTGGCACCAACACATCCCGCCTTCGCCCGTGGTTGCGACAAGCATTTTGCGACGTGCCGCGACCGGTTCGAGAACAGCCAGAACTTCCGCGGCTTTCCCTATCTCATCGGCAATGATGTGCTGATCGCCGGCGCGAGTGGTGAGGCGGTTCGCGATGGCGGGCGCCGGGAGGTCAGTGAATGATGCGCCAGGCCAGCCTGGCCGAGGCCCGGCGCTGGATCGGTACGCCCTATCAGCACCAGGCCAGCTGCCGGGGTGCGGGGACCGACTGCCTGGGTTTGATCCGGGGTATCTGGCGCGAGCTTTACGGTGCGGAGCCGGAAGCCATTCCTGCCTATCAGGCGGACTGGCGCGGCGGCGCTGAAGGGGAAGTCTTACAGGCCGCTGCCCGGCGTCATCTGTTCGAAATCGACCCGGACACAGCCTTGCCGGGCGATGTGCTTTTATTCCGGCCGGACCGGGAGGGGCCGATCCGGCATTGCGCCGTGCTCTCGGCGCCACGGCGGATCATTCATGCCTATTGGGGGCGATCGGTCTGTGAAACTGCGCTGACCGGCTGGTGGCAACGCCGCCTCGCCGGCGCATTTGTCTTTCCCCCGAAGGAGGCATGTGATGGGTGAACTCGTCTTGCGCGGCGCGTCCGCCATGGTGTCGAACCTACCGGGCATGATCGCCTCTGCCGCCGGGCAGGCGGCCATCCAGTCATTCGCCGCACCGGGGGGAGAGGGCCCACGCCAGGCCAGCCTACCGGTCCAGACCTCGACAGATGGTGCGGCCATGCCGCGGCTCTGGGGGCGAATGCGTTTGGCGGGCCAGATCATCTGGGCGTCGCGCTTTCGGGAGGAACGCATCGAAAGCGGCGGCAAGGGCGGGTCACGGCAAACCAGCTATCGCTACTCGGTGAGCTTCGCCCTCGGCCTGTGCGAAGGGGTAATCTCCGGCATCGGCCGGATCTGGGCCAATGGTGCGAGACTGGACGCACAGGCGCTGAGCTACCGCGTCTATCAAGGCACGTCTGACCAGGCGCCAGATCCGCTGATCGAGGCTGTCGAAGGGGAGGATTGCCCGGCGTTTCGCGACACGGCCTATCTGGTCTTTGAAGACTTGCCGCTGGATGCCTTTGGCGGCCGCATCCCCAATCTCGTGGTTGAAATCTATCGCCAGCAGAGTAGCGAAACGGGCCTGGAGCGTCTGGTAAGCGGGGTCAATCTAATCCCGGGCTCCGGCGAGTTTGCGCTGCATGACGAGACGGTGATGGAAGTCCTGGGGCCTGGACGGGAGCGCCCGGAGAACCGGCATGCCGGGCGCGGGCAGGCGGACCTGCTCGGCGCTCTCAATGATCTGGAGCGTGACCTTCCTGCCTGTCGTTCCGTACAGCTTGTCGTCAGCTGGTTCGGGGATGATTTGCGTTGTGGCGCGTGTCAGATCCAGCCCGGGGTGGAGGTGCGCGACAAGCTGACCGAACCGATAAGCTGGCTGGTCGCGGGGCTGGATCGTGGCAGTGCCCGCCTGCTATCGGCGCATGATACGCGCCCTGCTTATGGCGGAACGCCGAGCGATGCGAGTGTGATTGCGGCTATTCGCGTGCTGCGCGCGCGCGGCTATCGGGTCATTCTCTACCCTTTTCTGCTCATGGACATTCCGCCGGGCAGTGGAAAACCCGATCCACACGGTGCCGCTGAGCAGGCCGCTTTCCCCTGGCGGGGCCGGATTACCGTGACGGACGAACATTTCGGGACGCGCCAAGCCGATGAAGATGTGGCGAGTTTCTTCGGATCCGCCGCGGCGCAGGACTTTGTGATTAGTGGCGAAAGCATCGCCTATTCTGGTCCTGAGGAGTGGGGGCTGAAACGCCAGATCCTTCATTATGCTGCGCTTGCACGGGCGGCGGGCGGTGTCGATGGCTTCCTGATCGGGTCAGAACTCGTGGGCCTGACCGGTATCCGGGGCGAGCAATCCTACCCGGCTGTCGACCAGCTCGTTGCGCTTGCCCAACAGGCCCGCGCCCTGCTCGGACCCGGCGTGAGACTGTCCTATGCTGCGGACTGGACAGAGTATTCCGGTGTTCAGGACGGAGCGGGCGAGAAACACTTCCATCTGGACCGGCTCTGGAGCGCGCCGGAGATCGATGCTGTTGCCATTGACTGGTATCCGCCGCAATCGGACTGGCGGGCCGGGTCGGACCATCTCGATGCGCAGCATTGGGCGGCCATTGATGATCCCGATTATCTGCGTGCGAATATCGCCGGTGGCGAGGATCATGACTGGTATTATGCCAGTTTGCAGGATCGGACCGAGCAGCGCCGGACGCAGATTATTGATGCGCAATACGGGGAAAGCTGGGTCTGGCGACGGAAGGATCTGGTGTCCTGGTGGTCCAGCTACCATCATGATCGCCCGGGCGGGGTAAGGCAGGAAATACCAACCGGCTGGGTGCCGGGCATGAAACCCATATGGCTGACGGAGATTGGCTGTCCGGCTATCGACAAGGGCAGTAATCAGCCAAATCTGTTTCATGATCCCAAGAGTTCTGAATCCGCCTGGCCCTTTGGCTCCGATGGTCGACGCGATGACATGATCCAGCGCCGCGCCCTGGAGGCCCAGCTGCGCCATTGGGCCGCCACAGGCGCGCATAATCCTGTTTCCAACGTCTATGACGGCCCGATGGTCGAGCCAGGCTGGGTCCATGTCTGGTGCTGGGATGCACGCCCCTGGCCGGACTTCCCCGCGCGCACCGATGTCTGGTCCGATGGCGAGAACTGGACGCTCGGTCATTGGCTCAATGGCCGCGCGGGTCTTGTGCCTGTGCAGCAGATCATCGCGGATATCTGCGCTCAATGCGGAGTGGAGAATGCGCAGCATTTCGAGGTGAGCGATCTTGTAACCGGTTTCCTGCAGGCCGGGCCGGCGCGCGGCCGCGATGTTCTGGCGGAATTACAGATGGTTCTGGGGATAAGCGCTGCGGAGACGGCAACCGGCCTGGTCTTCCGCTCGGCCAGTCATGAACCGCCATGGCGTGAAATCGGTGATCTCGGCGAGGTCGCTATCGCTGAGGACGGGGCGGTCGAGCGCGCCGACTATCCTGGCCCGGACATGCGTCCCGGCCGCGCTGAATTCAGCTTTATTGCAGACACGACGGACTACTCCCCCGGCTTTGTTCGAGCGGGCAGCAGCGCCTCTGAACAGCCGGTTTTACAACTGTCTGCCGGGCTTGTTCTTGATGCCGAACGGGCGCGAAGCCTGGCGGAAGACGCGCTCGACCGGGCGCGAATGATCTGGCCTGAGCGCAGTATTCAGCTGCCGCCGCGACTACTGGCCTGTGAGCCGGGGGATGTGCTGATCGAGAAGGCCCACGCCTGGCGTATCACGGCCAGTGAGGGGCTGATGACGCGTCAGGTCCAGCTCCACCCGTTTCGCACCGGGCCGGCGAACCGGGCCGGGTCATTGGCGCAGGCCGAAACTGACACGATCGTGCTGCCGCGACCCGATCTGGCGGTGCTGGACCTGGCGCCGGATGGTCTTTTGGTCGCAGCAGCATCGCAGCCCTGGGCCGGCCCGCGACCGGTTTATGCCGGATCGGACACGCCGGATCTGCAACCGTTTGGCGAGGTGATAGAGGCGGCGACCATGGGCGTGCTGATGGCGGGTCTCACCGGCGGTCCGATGGGGCGCTGGATGCGGGGTCGGACAATCACGCTGCAACTGACACGCGGGGTGCTGGCGAGCGAGAGCGAGGCCCGGGTACTGAACGGCGCCAATCGGCTGGCCATTGCGCTCGGGCAGGATGAGTGGACGATTTGCCAGTTCGCGCGCGCAGAACTGATCGGGCCGCGCACCTATCTTCTGACGGATCTGCTGTTTGGCCTGGATGGAAGCCGGTTCGATTTTTTCGCAGATGCCGGCGCTCAGATTGTTCTGCTCGATGACGCCTTGCTGGCACTCCCTGTGAGCGATGCACAGATTGCCAGCCCGCTGACCATACGGGTTGGCGAGGCGCGCTGGAGCGAGCAGCGCCTGATTCCCATGATGCGGGGACGGCGCCCCTTTGCTCCGGTGCATTTGCGCCTGGCCCAGACGCCGGAGCATTTGCAGCTCCGCTGGATCCGCCGGTCGCGGCTTGGCGGCGATGACTGGTGGCGCGAGGACATTCCCCTGGGAGAGACTGTGGAACGCTATCGCATCGAGCTTGAACAGGGCGAAGCCTTGATTTGGCGCGGTGAAAGCGGTCGCACGGAGATTGAGATCGCCCGTGCCGCCCTGCCGGTTTCGGGTGCCTTGCGCATCCGCGTCTGCCAGGTCTCCGAGCTTGCCGGTCCGGGCAAATGGGCTGTCACCGACATCAATCTGTGAGCCATGCTTTGCGAAGCACTACAAAGCGCCTTACATGCAGCACAGATTTCTAGTTTGGACATGATCTGTATGGACGACCCGTACAAGACACTCGGGGTCAGCAAGACCGCCTCCCAGGATGAGATTCGCACGGCCTATCGCAAGCTGGCCAAAGCGTTGCATCCCGACGCCAACCCCGGCGACAAGGCCGCCGAGGAGCGGTTCAAGGCGGTCTCCGCGGCCTTCCATGTGCTTTCGGACCCGGAAAAGCGGGCCGAATATGATGCTGCCGCCAAGGCGGGCTTTGCTTCGCAATTTGGCAGCGGGGCGGGCGCAGCTGGTGCGCGCGGGCCGTTCAATTTTCGCCAGTCCCGCCAAGGCGGGCGCGGATTTGATGATCTGGGCGATATCTTCTCGGACATTTTCACGGATTTCGGGGCGGGTGGTGCCTCCCAGGCCCAGCCGCGACGCAAGGGCGAGGATGTGCGTCAGACGCTGACCCTGGACTTCATGCAGGCGGCTCGCGGCGGCAAGCATCGTGTCGTCCTTCCCGGCGGTCGCTCGGTCGATGTTGCTGTTCCGGCCGGCGCCGATCACGGTCAGGTTCTGCGTCTACGCGGACAAGGCCAAGCATCTCCGACAGGCGGAGGTCAGGGGGATGCGCTGGTCGAAATCCGCGTTAGCGAACACCGCTTCTTTTCTCGCGATGGCGATCATGTCCGCCTTGATCTGCCGATCTCCCTTGGCGAGGCGGCGCTTGGCGCCAAAGTCCGTGTTCCCACAATTGACGGAAATGTCGATGTGCGGGTGCCCGAGGGTTCGAGTTCCGGGACGTTGCTACGCCTGCGTGGCAAGGGATTTGCTGGACAGACCGGTAAGCGAGGTGATCAGCTTATTCGTCTGATGGTGGCTGTACCGGACCGGGACGAAGCATTGCGCACCTTTCTGGAGACCTGGACCCCTCCGCGGGGTTATAATCCGCGAAAGGGATTGGAGTCCTAGGTTGACGATTTGTTAGATTACCGTTCAGCCGCGGTTCAGAGCTTGGGGCCAATTATAAGTGCCATGTTGAGAAAGTTGATCATCCTGACAGGCCTTGTGTCGATCTTGAGTTTGCCCGCCGCCGCGGTCAGCGCGCAGTCCTATTATGCCGACTTGCACCTGCGTGATTACCAGGACCGCTATACGGCTGGACAGGCGCGCGACAGCCGCCAGAGCGGCGATGTTGTTCCGGCTATCCGGGTGATCAGCCAGGTGCGTAATCGCTATCCCAATGCCCAGGTGCTCGATGCCGAGCTGGAGGGCGGGAGCGACCCCCGCTATGTGGTCAAGATCCTCACGGCAGACGGACGCCGCATTGATGTGGTGGCGGACGCGCGCACCGGCCGTATACTGTACGAAAGGTAGAGAATTATGCGCGTACTGATCGTTGAAGATGATCCGGACCTGAACCGCCAGCTGGGCCGTGCACTCGAGGATAGCGGCTATGCGGTGGATTCGGCCCTGGACGGCGAGGATGGCCATTTCATGGGCGATACCGAGCCCTATGACGTCGTTGTGCTGGATCTCGGCCTGCCCAAGCTGGACGGTGTCAGCGTTCTGGAGCGCTGGCGGTCCGATGGCCGTGATTTTCCGGTGC
>JBELMP010000086.1:0-10617 GCA_042095695.1 Maricaulis sp.
CAGCTCAGATCAAACAGGTAGATATCCGTACCCGGCGGTGCGGCTGGGGCCTCTGTCTCGCTGGTTTCCGGGGTCTCGACTGCCTGGCTGTCAGCGACGTCTGGCGCGGTGGCGTCAGCCGGTGTCGCTTGCTCGGCGCTACAGGCAACCAGGCCAAGACATAACAGACCAAGACCGATCTGGGCGGGAGCGAAAAACTTCATCAACGTTTCCTCACCGCGGCTGCACCCACGCCATAACCCGCGCCGAATGCGCACATCACGCCATGCTCGCCCGCTTCCATATCCTCGGAGTGCATTTCAAAATTCATGACCACGGATGACGACGATGTATTGCCGTACTCATGAAGCGTGGCCGGTGCGTTTTCCTCGGTCCGATCGCGGCCCAGAATGCGTTTGGCGATCATGTCTACCATGCGGATATTGGCCTGGTGCAGCCAGGTCCGGCGGACCTGCTCGGGCGCGAGCTCGACCTGATCCATAAGTCGGCGTGCGACTGTCGGGGCAAAACCGACGACATCCTTGAAGACCTTGTGACCGTCCTGATCAAGGCCCGGCTGATAGTCCGGCTCAACCAGCCTCTCCGCCTCGTTGAGAAAGCCGTAATCCGAGCGCAGGGCATAGGAATACTTGTTCTCGCAATGCGTGCCGAGAATGTCCCAGCCGCCGGTCTGGCCGGTATCGCGTTCGACCAGTATGGCGCTGGTCGCATCGCCGAAGATGAAATGCACATCCCGGCGCGAATGCACATTGATACAGGTCATGATCTCCGGCGAGGAGACGATGATCCGCTCCGCCTGACCGGTCTGGATCAGCGCGTTCGCAAGATGCAGCCCGTAAAGCGAGGAGGCACAGGCCATTGTGAGATCGAAGGAGAAGCCGGAGGCGCCCAGCTGGTCCTGGATCTCGCAGGACATGCCCGGAAAATTGCGTTGCTGCGCCGATGAGGCGACGATCACCCCGTCAATATCGGCCCCGCCGACCCCAGCCTTGTCCAGTGCCGGACGAATGGCATTCAGCGCCAGCTCGGTCTGGTAGGCGACCTCTTCGAACGGACGCGGGGTAATCCTTGGATGCAGGGCGTCAATGTCGAGAATGCTTTGCTTGTCGATGACGCGACGCTGTTGAATGCCTGATGCATTGACGATGAATTCGGCGCTGGAAAGCGGCACTTCATCGCGAATTCCTGAGGCGATTTCAGAGGCATATGTCTCGTTATGCCGGGTCGCGTAGGCGTTGTAGCTGGCGACCAGTTCATCATTGGTGATGATCTCGTCCGGGACCCAATATCCCGTTGATCGAATGATGGCCTTGTGCACGTTCCCGTCCGTTTCATCTGCCCTGTGCGACAGCCTAACGGAAGGTTTCCGCTAATCAATCCGGGCCTGCATCCACACTTAATTCTGGGCTACTGCTCCATTTGCGGGCAGGAATGCGTAAAGATGAGGCGCTTGTTTGGGTGCCGATGGAAAAACAGTCAAACCTGTCGACGCTTCCGAGGAGTCGTTTCTAGGTTTGCTGCAACGCAAAACGATAGAGCCAGAATTATGGACGCCACACAGATCAATAACGGAAATATTGCCTGGATCCTGACCTCGACGGCCTTGGTCCTTCTCATGACCCTCCCGGGTCTTGCCCTTTTCTATGCCGGCATGGTGCGCCGGATTAATGTCCTTTCGACCATGATCCAGAGCTATGGGGCAGCCGCTGTGGTCACCGTGGTGTGGGCGCTGATCGCCTACTCCCTGGCGTTCAGCGATGGCGGCGCGGTCAATGCCTTTGTCGGCGGGCTCGACCGGATCGGCCTGTCAGGAATTACACCGGAGACCATGTCCGGTGATCTTCCGGAAAACCTGTTTTTCATGTTCCAGCTGACCTTCGCCATTATTACCGTCGCCATCATCGCCGGCTCGGCGGTTGAGAGAATTCGGTTCTCGGCCTTCCTGATTTTCGGCGCGGCCTGGCTGGTTCTGGTCTATGCGCCGATTTGTCATTGGGTATGGGGTGGAGGATTCCTCGGGGAAGCCGGCGTCCTTGATTTTGCAGGCGGGGCAGTCGTGCATATCAATGCCGGAGTTGCCGGCCTGGTGCTCGCCAAATTCCTCGGGCCACGCCGTGGCTATCCGGGCGGCGCGCTGATCCCTGACAACCTCGTGCTGACCCTGATCGGTGCAGGCATGCTCTGGGTCGGCTGGTTCGGCTTTAATGGCGGTTCGGCCCTCGCAGCGGACGGCGCTGCCGCGCATGCCTTGGTGACGACGCAGCTGGCAACCGCCTCTGCCGTGATCACCTGGATGGCCATTGAATGGATCAGCCGAGGCAAGGCCAGCGCGCTGGGGGCGGCTTCGGGTGCCATTGCGGGACTGGTTGCCATCACGCCGGCTGCGGGCTTCGTACCGGCCTGGGCCAGCTTCTTTGTCGGCATTGGCGGGGCAGCCGGCGCCTATTATGGCGTTACGGGTCTCAAGAAAATTCTCAAGATTGACGACAGTCTCGACGCGTTCGGCCTTCACGGTGTCGGTGGGTTGGTTGGGGCGATTCTGACCGGTGTGTTCGCTTCTGAGGCAATCGGCGGTGCAGCTGGTGCGATTGAAGGCAATATTTTGCAAGTTTGGACCCAGACATGGGGCGCGCTTGCCGCCGCGATCTATTGTGCCATCGTGACGACAGCAATTCTCTTCATACTCTCGAAATTCATGAAGCTTCGAGTGGATGAGGACGAGGAGATCAAAGGTCTGGACACCTCGCTCCATGGGGAGTCGATCAACTGATCATCCGCACAGGTTTCGCGTCTTAACCACTCCTCCCCGGTTACAGACGTTTTCACTGGCCCGGCTTTTCAGCCGGGCCTTTTTTTGTCTGCGATTGTATCGGAGCTGTCAGTGAGGCCGCGCCCGCGCTCAGGCGGTGCGGCGCTTTTCCCGCGCTTGTCTCCGGCGCCTTTTACTAGCGTTTCTCCAGGAAGATGGAACCGGCGGAATAGCCGGCGCCGAAGGAGCAAATCAGCCCCTTCTCGCCTGCCGCGAAGCCGTCATTATGCAGGTGGAAGGCGACCAGCGAACCGGCACCGGCAATATTGGCATATTCGTCCAGCACGACCGGGGCTTCATGGGGCTCGAACTCGCGATCATAAACTTTGCGGGCGATCATCATATTCATGTTGATATTGGCCTGATGCAGCCACATGCGCTTGAGGTCTGCCGCTGTCCAGCCAAGCTGGCCCAGATCAGTCAGGATCATCTCGATCACCATCGGGCAGACTTCCTTGAAGACTCTGCGGCCCTCCTGGACGAAATAGCGATCCTCAAATTCCGGTTCGGGGTTTTCGCTGGCATTCAGGAAGCCGAAATTGGACCGGATATTATTGGAGAATTTGGTCATCATCCGGGTGGAGTGTATCGCCCACCCGCCCTCGCTGGCGATATCTTCCGCCTCGATCAGGACAGCGACCGAAACATCGCCGAAAATGAAGTGGCTGTCGCGATCGCGGAAATTCAATTGCGGCGTGGTGATTTCCGGTGTCACGACCAGGACGGACTTCGCCATGCCGGTCTTGATCATGTTAATCGCAGAAATCATCCCGAACGTGCCAGAGGAACAGGCCACAGACATGTCATAGCCAAAGCCGTCAATGCCCAGAGCGTCCTGAATCTCAACCGCGATACACGGATAGGTGCGCTGCATCGATGTGGCCGAGCAGATTACGGCATCCACATCCTTTGGATCGCGACCCGCTCGCTCCAGCGCCTGGCGCGCAGCGTGCAGCCCGGCCTCGGCCATCAGGCAGATGTCTTCATTCGGGCGCGGCGCAACGCGCGGGCGCATCCGGTCGACATCGAGGACGCCGGCCTTGTCGATAGTATAGCGTGACTTGATACCCGATGCTTTTTCAATAAAGGCCGTCGAGGAGGCATTCAGTGGCTCCACCGCGCCACGCTCGATCGCGTCCGCATGCTCGGCATTAAAGCGTTCAACATAGGCGTTGAAGCATTCAACCAGCTCCTCATTGGAGACGGCCTCTTCAGGATGCCAAAGACCCGTGGAGCGGATAACAGCGTTCATCAGGCGAAGTCCTCATACCAAAAACCGCGCGAACCTAGGGCTATTGCCGGTAAACGTCACGTTTACAGCTGCGATTGAGCCAGGGAATTGCGCGGCCAGCCACGCGGCAGGTCACCCATACGCCAGGCTGCGATAATTGCAATCATGCCGGCTGTGAAGATGGCGATTGGCAGGAATTCGTCGAGTATGGTTTGCCGGTTGACGGCTTCATCGAAAACCGGGTTTGACCGGGCAAAAAGCACGACACGCAGTGCGAACGCCATGCCGATGAAGACGATAGCCAGTGCGGCGCGGGCAAGCAGGGCCAGGATCGACAGGAAAAGGCAGAGCCAGTAGGCGTGCAGGATGACACTCACCCATGCCGGAAGGGACATGGCGAATTCGGCAAAGGCCGTATTCGGATAGGTTGCTGGTGTTTCGCTGAGCCGAACGCTGTAGAAGTGGTAGGCCAAGTGGACTGAGAAACTGGCGTGATAAAGCGCCAGCCCCAGGGCGGTGGCGTAAACAAGCGGCATATTCAAGTTTCGAAACATTATAACAGGGCCCGACAATTGTGCGGGCATTCCTAGTCGCCGGGTCGTTTCTGTCAATTCATAGGATAAACGTCAGGAAACGCGTATAAATTATCCTTCAACGCGATGCCGGGGCTGGACCCGCTCGCCTTCATTCTCGCCCTCGCAAATCCACTCACCGGGTGCGGCGGCATCATGCGGTCCGGCGGGTTCGCACACGGCGGCTCCCATTTCTGCCGCGGTGGGCGGGTTTTCAAACACTGCGCAACCCGTCATCAGGAGGCCGCTGGTCAACAGGCTCAGTCCGGCAATAAGCGTCTGCATCTTCATCCTCGCATGGCCCCGCAGCCCGTTATCGAGCCAAGGCTTGCACGGCGCTATGTCGCGGACAAGTGATTTGATGATCATTGACCATGCCGACGGCCTGCATGAAGGCATAGACGATAACCGGGCCGACGAATTTATAGCCGCGAGCCTTGAGGTCTTTTGAGATCCGGCGGCTTAGCTCCGTCTCGGCGGGCACGTCGGCCTGTTCCCGGAACTGATTAACCAGGGGGCGGCCATCCATGAAGTTCCAGAGATAATCGGAGAAATCGAGACCCCGTTCACGCATGTCGAGATAGGCACGGGCATTGCCGACCGCCGCGTCAATTTTGAGCCGGGAACGAATAATCCCGGGATTCTCCAGTAATTCGGCTTTCTTGCGATCGTCATAGCGGGCGATGATTTGCGGATCGAAACCGTCAAACGCGGTTCGCATTGTCTCTCGCTTGCGCAGAATGGTGATCCAGGCGAGGCCTGCCTGGAACCCGTCCAGCATCAGTTTTTCCCAGAGCGCCCGGGCATCATATTCGGGCACGCCCCATTCCGTGTCGTGATAGGCCTCGTATAAGGGGTCGCCCCGGGTCACCCAGGCGCAGCGTTCTTCGATCATACCCGCTCCGGAGCCGGATCCGGCTTGAGTGCATCAGGCAGATCAAGTGTCGCGGCCTTGCCGTCAGCCATGACTGCATCCTGCGCTTTTTCCAAGCGGTCGAGGCGTACCCTGCTGACAGCATTGTGGCCAGAGGACGAGCTAATTTCCCCGATGGTCGCGTCCTGCGTCGTCAGAGCCGTACCCGCGGGCGGCGCATCCTCCGCGAAATGGGAAGCGAGGGACCGCTTGCGGATCGTGCCGCGGCGCTTCATGCGGGAGACCACTTCCTGGCCAATAAAACAGCCCTTGGTCCAGCCAACCCCGTCATAGGCGTCGAGATTCACATCGGTGGGGAAGACTTCGGCCTCGCCATAATCGCGTCCGAAGACGGGGATGCCGGCGGCAATCTCCAGATCATCGATCGGCCGGGTCTCGCGCGCGCCGCCCCCGATCGCTCGATAGATCGCCAGGCCCAGGCGTGGATCCGGTGCCGCGCCATCGAAAGTCGCACCAGACCAGAGGCTGGCCAGGTCTTCGCGCAGCGAGATCACTACATCCGCTTTCAGCTTGTACAGGGTCAGCTTCTTGCTCAGGGCGGGGGCGGCGATGTCGACAATGTCCAGATAGAGGCCGTCATCGTGCGGGAAAATCATGAAATCGCAGATGATCTTGCCCTGCGGCGTCAGCAGGGCGCCCGGTCGGCACTCACCCGCGTCGAGATTTTCGACATCGGCGGTGATCACGCGCTGAAGCAGGGGGCGGGCATCGGGGCCGTTCAGGCTGATCACCGAACGGCCGGGCAGGCGGTAAATATCTTGGCTCATCATACCGATATGGCATTGCGCTGGGCGCTGGCCAAGAGGCGCGGTGCGGGTTATCCCCGGCGTCCATGGAACGCGTGCTTTTCATCACCTCGACCCGGATTGGCGATGCCGTGATCAATTCCGGCATTCTGAACCACCTCGTCGAGACGCGCCCGGACGCCCGTTTTACCATCGCCTGCGGCCCCTTGGCGGAACCGCTATTCCGCGCCGTGCCGCGTCTCGACGAAGTTATCGTCATGGCCAAGAAGAAGGGTGGTGGGCACTGGTTTGACCTGTGGACGCGCACGATTGGCAAGCGCTGGGACCTGGTTGTCGATATTCGTGGTTCTGGAACCAGCTATTTTCTGCGAACCCGTGCCCGACGGATCCTCAAACGCCCGGCCACGCCAATCCACAAGGTGGAAGAGGCCGCACACATCCTGGCGCTCAGCCCGGCGCCGGATCCGGTTCTTTATGTCAGTGACGCTGCACGGCAAAAAGCTGCCGATATCCTGTCCGACAGCGAGACCTGGCTGGCCGTCTGCCCATCAGCCTCGGCGCCTTACAAGGTCTGGCCGGGCGAACATTTTGCCAGCCTTATCAATCGCCTTATCGGCGAGGGAGGCGCAATGGCCGGCGCCAAGCTGGCGATTTTCGGTGGCCCGGGTGACCATGCCGCGGCTGCGCCGATCCATGCTGCTGTCGATCCGGCTCGTATTCTCGATCTGACCGGGCAGCTGGAACTTGATATCGTGGCGGCAGCGCTGGAGCGCCCGCGACTTTACATCGGGAATGATAGCGGGCTGATGCATATTGCGGCGGCAGCGGGCACGCCAACACTCGGTCTAATGGGCCCGACGGACACACGGCTTTATGGGCCCTGGGGGAAGAATACCGCGGTTGTGCGCGGCGAAACCTCGTTTGAGGATCATTATGCGCGTTTCAAGGATGAGCGGCGTTTCCAGACGCAAAGCCTGCTCGTGGACCTGAGCGTGGAGAAAGCCTATGACGCAGCAACAGCGCTGCTTGAAAGGACATAATCGCGATGAGCAAGACCTTCGATCTCCTGCTTCGGGGCGGTGAAGTTGTGAACCATGCCGGTCGCGGACCGGCCGATATCGGTGTTCGCGATGGCAAGATTGCCGAGATCGGCGATTTGTCCCAGGCCAGCGCTGGCGAGATTGTTGATTGCAGCGGTCTCCATGTCTTGCCGGGTGTTATCGACAGCCAGGTCCATTTCCGTGAACCGGGCATGGAGTGGAAAGAGGATCTGCAATCAGGGTCTTTATGCGCTGTGATGGGCGGCGTCACGGCCGTGTTCGAAATGCCGAATACCGAGCCGACCACCACTTCGCCTGACATGCTCAACGACAAGCTCGATCGCGCCAAGAACCGCATGCACTGTGATCATGCTTTCTATGCTGGCGGGACGAACGAGAATTACGACATCCTGCCGGTCATGGAGCAAATGGTCGGTTGTTGCGGCGTGAAAGTCTTCATGGGCGCCTCTACCGGGTCACTCCTGGTCAAGGATGACGAAGGCATTGAACGCATTCTCCGCCGTATCAAGCGACGTGCTGCCTTCCATTCCGAAGACGAGTTTCGACTGGAAGAGCGCCGCGGCCTGGCCGTCGAGGGGGATTGGACCAGCCATCCTGTCGTGCGCGACCCCGAAGCGGCGATGATGAGCACCAAGCGACTGGTCCGACTGGCGCGCAAGACCGGCAAACGCATTCACGTCCTGCATATCTCCACCGCCGAGGAGATGGAGTTTCTCGCCCAGCATCGCGATATAGCCTCCGTGGAGGCAACGCCGCAGCACCTGACGCTGGAAGCACCGGGTATTTACGAACAGATAAAGGGCCGGGCGCAGATGAATCCGCCCGTGCGCGAGCGCCATCATATCGACGGTCTGTGGCGTGGCGTGCAGCTTGGTGTGGTTGATGTGATCGGCTCGGACCATGCTCCGCATACGCTGGAGGAAAAGGCCAAGCCCTATCCGCAAAGCCCGTCCGGCATGCCCGGCGTGCAGACGCTGGTGCCGATCCTGCTCGATCATGTCAATGCGGGCCGACTGACGCTTGAACGTTTCGTCGATCTCACCTCTCACGGGGCGCAGCGGATTTTCGGTATTGCCGGCAAGGGTCGTATGGCCAGGGGCTGGGATGCGGATTTCACCCTGGTTGATATGAAGCATTCCCGCGAAATCACGGATGACTGGTCAGCCTCCAAGTCCGGCTGGACGCCATTCCATGGCCGGACGGTCACCGGCTGGCCGATGGCGACTATCGTTCGCGGCAAGATCGTCATGCGCGATGATGAGCTGGTCGCGTCCGGCCTGGGCGCGCCGGTGCACTTCATGGAAAATCTGCCGGAAAGCTAGGGGCTGGCCCCTAGCTCCGGTGCACTGCAAGGATTGGCATCCGGGCTGCGCGTATCGCCGGGAAAAACCCTCCCAGCAGCCCAACGATTATGGCCAGTATAATCCCGGTCAGCACGGATTCACCGGAAACGGACAAGTCGAACACCACCTGGGTGAAACTATCACCAATCCCCTGAAAGCTGAGCCCGTTGAAGAACTGGATGGCTAGAAGGGCGCCGACTACGCCGCCCAGGGCGCATAACATGAGGGCTTCTACGAGCGTGCCTATGAATGCGGAAAAACCGGAAAACCCGATCGCGCGCAATGTGGCGATCTCTTTGGCTCTGGCATCGACTGAAGAGTAGAGCGTATTCCACGCACCCGCGAGTGCACCGATTGCCATCAGTATCGCCAAGGGCCAGCCCAAACTTGAAATCACACCGGCCGATCCGGATGATTGTGCCTCGAAGAAGTCAGCTTCGCTTTGAACGTCCAGATTGAGACGGGGCTCAGCATCAATATAGGCGCGCAGCGTTTCCAGGCTGTCCTGCGAGTTTAGCCTTGCACGGATCGACTGGATTCCGGAGCCGCGCTGATAAAGGTTTTGCAGCACGCCGAGGTCGGACCAGACTTCACTATCGAAGACGGTGCCGCCCGTGGAGAATATGCCGACAACCAGCCAATCATTTGAGCCAAGACGGATCGTCTCGCCCAATTCAAACCCGGTAAACTGGCGCAACACCCCTTCTCCGACGATCAACTCGGCAGCGCCCGGTTCGAAACTGCGCCCCGCGACCAGCGTGAAACCCTGACGCATGGAGGGACCACGCGCTTCCATGCCGCGCAGACCTATATTCGCCTCGGTACCAGCGCCGCGCAAAACGCCATCGACAATGACGTAGAGTTCCGAGGAAACGATCCCATTTCCCTCATCATCGACAGCAACTCCGTCGGCGACCTCGATCAACCGGGCCTGGTCACGCGACAGGGCGCTATTCAGCTCAGCCTGTGAGCCTTCGCGAAGCATTATGGCGACATCGTCGGCTCCGCTGCGCTCAGCAGTAGCTCGGAAGCCGTCGCCGATCGCCTGGAAGCCCAATAGAACCGCGACGACAAGTGCCACAGCGCCAACGGTGGCAAGCGACATGCCAAGGCGGCGATGGATTGACCCGATGTTCAGCGAAATAACCGCAAGTATCTGGCGCATGTCTCGTCCTACCCTTTGCTGAAGGCGTCGATAATTTTAAGCCGCAGTGCCGACGCTGCGGGAATCAGGCCGGTGATAAGTCCGAAACCCATCATTAGCGCGACCGCAGAGCCAATGACTTCAGGGGTCATGACGATGGGCGGGAAGCTATCGCCGAGCCCGGCTGCTGCCCCCGAGAGCAGGCCCATTGCGAGGCCCAGCCCGATCAATCCTCCGAGAACTGACAGGAACACGGATTCTGCTAGGACGAGAACGAAAACGGCGCCGTTTCTGAATCCAAGTGTCTTTAGAACCCCAATCTCCTTGGTGCGCTCGGCAATCGCGAGAATCATGGTCGTACCAACGATAATCAGGATGGAAACGAAGGCCGCGCTGATGACCAATGAAAGTAGCAGGGCAATATCGCCGAATTGTTCGAGAAATGCCTGATTGAATGCCGCTTCGGTCCCCGTCTCGGTTTCTGCCGAAGAGTTCGCGAAAAGCATGTCGATATCGTTGGAGACGCGATCATTCAGGGAGGCGTCCTCGGTTAACAGCACGAACCAGCCCAGGCTATTGCCGCCAAATGATGCCGTCTCGCGAAAGAGCTCGTAATGAAACAATACGACGGAGGAGCTCGCAGTATCGGCGCTGGAATCGAAAATGGCGCAAACTTCAAACTGCCAGGCGCCCTGTCCATCGCCGCGGGAGTAGATATTGCTCTGCAACGGAATGCGGTCGCCTACGGACCACTCATACAACTCGGCAAACGGACGT
>JBELMP010000087.1:0-10569 GCA_042095695.1 Maricaulis sp.
ATCATCCTACGCAGTCATGCGGGCCGTCTTCTCTTAGGTCCGCGCAAGAGGTTGACGGAGACCCAAATGGCGGACACGCAGTATTCTCTAGAGGGCAAAAGAGTATGGGTCGCAGGCCATAAAGGCATGGTTGGTTCCGCCCTGTGCCGTCGGCTTGCCCGCGAAAACACTGCCGAGATCCTGACGGTATCGCGCGATGAGGTCGACCTGGCGCGTCAGGCGGACATCGAGGCCTGGATTGAAAAGGCCCGCCCAGATGCGGTGTTCATCGCTGCGGCAAAGGTCGGCGGCATTTGGGCCAACAATAATTTCCCTGTAGATTTTCTCTATCAGAACATGATGATAGCGGGAAACATCATACACGCGGCCCACACAGTCGGAGTAGAAAAACTCCTCTATCTTGGTTCCTCTTGCGTTTACCCGCGCCTGGCACCTCAGCCCATTGAGGAAAGCGCTCTGCTGACCGGACCGCTAGAGCCGACCAATGAATGGTATGCGGTCGCAAAGATCGCCGGTGTCAAACTCTGTGAAGCCTTCCGCAAACAATATGGCTGCGACTTCATTTCTGCCATGCCGACCAATCTATACGGCCCGTTTGACAATTATGATTTGAATTCCTCCCACGTTGTCCCAGCATTGATGCGCAAGGCCCATGAGGCCAAGCTCGCGGGAGCGGATAGCATGGAGATTTGGGGCTCCGGAAAACCGCTCCGCGAATTCCTCCATGTTGATGATTGTGCAGACGGGCTGGTGCATCTTATGCGCCATTACTCCGCCGCCGAGCTCGTGAATCTTGGCTCTGGAGCGGAATTCTCCATCGAGACACTCGCGCGCACGGTTATGAAAGCTGTCGGCTTCGAAGGCACGCTCACCAAGGACAGCAGCAAGCCGGACGGAACGCCGCGAAAACTGATGTCAGCCGACAAGATGCGATCGCTTGGCTGGACTCCGACCATACCGCTGGAACAGGGACTTAAAGACACTTATTCGTGGTTTCTCGCAAACAAGGTCGATTAGACAGCAGGAATCTGTTCGGCCAATTGCCCCCCAATGCGGATTGGTTCGATCCGTTTGGCCAGCCCGGTTGCCGGATCGGTCTCGACAAAAACGCCGCACAAGGTCGGCTCACCGCTGGCAGGTTCAAACCGCGCGGTGCGCAGGCGCGTTGTAAAACGCCGCATCGGCTCTTCCTTATCCATGCCGATGACACTGTCGTAGTCGCCGCACATGCCCGCATCGGTCTGATAGCCTGTCCCGCCGGGAAGAATGCGCGCATCCGCGGTCGGGACATGGGTGTGCGTCCCAACGACAAGGCTCGCCCGGCCGTCACAGAAGATACCCATGGCATTCTTTTCACTGGTGGCCTCGGCATGCATATCGACAATGACGGCGTCCGCAACCTCGCCCAGCGGCGCGGCCGCCAGCTCACGCTCGACCGCGACAAAGGGGTCGTCCAGCGTCTCCATGAAGAGATTGCCCATCACATTCATCACCAGGACGCGATGCCCGCCAGGCGTTTCGAACAGGTTTGCACCCTTGCCCGGGGTCGAGCCGACCGGATAATTCGCCGGACGCAGCAGGCGCGGTTCGCGCTCGATGAAGGACAAGGCCTCGCGCTGGTCCCAGGCATGATTGCCCAGGGTGAGAACATCAGCACCCATCGCAAAAAGCGCCTCGGAAATGCGTTCGGTAATACCAAATCCCGCCGCCGCATTTTCGGCATTGATCACGGTAAAGTCGAGCGATAGCCGGGATTTGATCTCAGGCAAATGCGCCTCGACCGCGCGTCGTCCGGCCTTGCCGACAATATCTCCGAAAAATGCGAACCGCATGCTTGCCTCACTCCGTCTTCATCCTCTCATATGGCGCAAGCCCACGATGAAGTCCAAGCGGGAAACACGGTGCATGCCGCTGTGACTATCCCTCGTCGAGGATCGGGGCGAGCGCACGCTCCGCCTCGGCCAGGGTCCAGCCCTTACGCGCAGCATAGTCATCGACCTGATCGGAGCGTATCCGCCCGACCGCAAAATAGTGACTGTCCGGATGCGAGAGATAGAGCCCCGAAACCGAGGAGGCCGGTGTCATGGCAAAGGAGTTGGTCAGGCTGATGCCAACGCGTTCCGGGGCCTCCAGGAGTTTGAAAAGTGTACGCTTTTCCGAATGATCCGGTTGCGACGGATAGCCTGCGGCGGGCCGAATTCCCGCATAGGCCTCCGCAATCAGCTCGGCGTTGGAAAACACCTCATCCGGCGCATAGCCCCAATGGGTCCTGCGCACTTCCTGATGCAGCCATTCTGCAGCCGCCTCGGCGAGACGGTCGGACAAGGCCTTGAACATAATGCCGGAATAATCGTCCTGCGCGGCGGCAAACTCGCGATCCTTGGCGGGGTTTTCGCCGGCGCTGACAGCAAAACCACCAAGCCAATCCGGCTGACTGCCGATCGGCGCGAGAAAGTCGAATTGCGACAGATGCGGCAGATCATTGGTCTTCGCCGCCTGCTGGCGCAAACCATAGAAACGTTCAAGGACATCCGAGCGTGTCTCATCGGTGTAAAGCACCGCGTCATCGCCATCGCGCTGGGCCGGCCAGAATCCGATAACGCCTTTCGGCTGCAGCCAGTTTTCCTTAACGATCCGGGCCAGCATGGCCTTTGCGTCGGCATGGAGACTGCGTGCCGCCTCCCCCTTATTGGGATCATCAAGGATGGAGGGATAGCTCCCCTTGATCTCCCAGGTGAAGAAGAAGGGCGTCCAGTCGATGTAATCGACCAGCTCTTTCAATGGGATATCGAAGTGTTTCACACCGGTGAAAGCCGGTTTGGGCGGGGTGTAGCTGAACCAGTCCGTCGTCCAGGCATTGGCGCGCGCCGCCTCCAGCGGCAGACGCGATTTCGCGGCCCGTGCCGCCAGGCGACGCTGGCGAATCTTGGCCAGTTCCTGACGGTTCTTTTGCGTATAAAGGTCGACGCTTTCGCCAAGCAAGTTCGACACAACGCCCACTGCTCGACTGGCATCCAACACATGAATCACCGGTGCAATGTCAATCACCGGATCAATCTTCACCGCCGTATGTGCCGGGCTTGTCGTTGCGCCGCCGATCAGCAGGGGAATGTCGATCTTCTGACGCTCCATCTCCTGGGCAACGAAAACCATCTCGTCGAGCGAGGGCGTAATCAGACCGGATAGTCCGATGATATCCGCTTTTTCCGTAAGCGCGGTTTCGAGGATTTTCTCACTGGGGACCATCACCCCCAGATCGATGACCTCATAGCCATTACACTGCAGCACGACGCCGACGATATTCTTGCCGATATCGTGGACATCACCTTTCACCGTGGCCATGACCACCTTGCCCGCAGAGCTGAGGGCCTCCCCTTTGGCCGCCTTTTCCTCTTCCATGAAGGGAATGAGATGCGCCACGGCCTGTTTCATCACACGGGCTGACTTCACGACCTGCGGCAGGAACATCTTGCCCTCGCCGAAAAGGTCGCCGACGACATTCATACCGTCCATCAAGGGGCCTTCGATGACATGCAGCGGCCGGGCATTTTCCAGCCTTGCCTCTTCAGTGTCCTCGATGATGAATTCATTGATACCGTGAACCAGGGCGTGACGCAGCCGATCGCTGACCGGTGCCTCCCGCCAACTCAGATCGCGGACCTTCTGTGCACCGCCACCCTGGTCGCGATAACGTTCGGCCGCTTCCAGCAGGCGATCGGTGGAATCCTCGCGCCGATTGAGGATGACGTCCTCGACCAGCTCACGCAGCGACGGCTCGATTTCATCATAGATGTCGAGCTGGCCGGCATTGACGATCCCCATATCCATACCCGCGCGGATGGCGTGATAAAGGAAGACGGAATGCATGGCCCGGCGTACCGGCTCATTGCCACGGAAGGAGAAGGAGATGTTGGACAACCCGCCGGAGACGTGACAGCCCGGCAGCTCTGAACGAATGCGTTTGGTCGCCTCGATGAAAGCGACGGCATAATCATTATGCTCCTCGATCCCTGTCGCGACAGCAAAGATATTGGGATCGAAAATGATATCTTCGGGCGGAAACCCGATCTGATGCACCAGGATCTCATAGGCGCGCTTGCAAATCTCGAACTTGCGTTCGGCGGTTTCTGCCTGGCCCGTCTCATCAAACGCCATGACCACGACTGCCGCACCATAGGACAGGCATTTGCGCGCCTGCTCGACAAAGGGCGCCTCGCCTTCCTTCAGCGAGATGGAATTGACGATGGCCTTGCCCTGGACATTTTGCAGCCCCGCCTCGATCACCTCCCATTTGGAACTATCGATCATCAACGGTACCCGGGCGACATCCGGTTCACCGGCAATCATGCGAAGAAAGGTCGTCATCGCCTCGACGCTGTCGAGCAGACCTTCATCCATGTTCACATCGATGATCTGGGCGCCATTCTCCACCTGCTGGCGAGCCACGGCGACCGCATCGGCATAATTGCCTTCGGTGATGAGGCGGCGGAATCGAGCCGAACCGGTTACATTGGTTCGCTCGCCGACATTGACGAACGTCGATACTGCTGGGGTCATGGTTTCAGATCAGGCCGTGAGTTCAAAGGGCTCGAGACCGGACAGCCGCATGGCCCGCTCGCGCCGCACCGGATTGCGGGGTCTTGCCATTTCAACCGAGGCCGCAATCGCTCGAATATGCTCCGGTGTCGTTCCACAGCAACCACCGAGAATATTGACCAGGCCGGCCTGGGCCCACTCGCCGAGATGCGTGGATGTCTGACCCGGCGTTTCATCATATTCGCCCATATCATTGGGCAGGCCGGCATTGGGATAGGCCAGGACAAGGGTATCTGCAACACGGCTGATCTCTGCGATATACGGCCGAAGTTCGTCGGCCCCCAGCGCACAATTCAAGCCGACCGCCCAGGGCTTGGCATGTCGGACCGAGTACCAGAAGGCCTCGGCGGTCTGACCCGACAGGGTGCGACCGGACCGGTCTGTGATCGTGCCTGAGATCATGATGGGTAAAGTCACACCACTGGCAGCTTCCAGGTCCAGCACGGCCTTGATGGCCGCCTTGGCATTGAGCGTGTCGAAGACAGTCTCAATCAGGAAGAAATCGACATACTCCGCCATCGCCTCAGCCTGTTCGAAATAGGCCTGGCGCACGGTCTCGAAACTGACATCGCGATAGCCGGGATCATTCACATCCGGCGAGATGGAAAGGGTTTTATTGGTCGGCCCGATTGCGCCGGCCACAGCTGTCACCCGGCCGGTGGCCGCAGCGAACGCATCCGCCGCCTCTCGCGCCAGCCGCGCGCCTTCTCGCGCAATCTCGGCGGCCACGCCCTCCATACCATAATCGGCCTGGGCGATGGTCGTCGCAGAAAACGTATTCGTCTCGACGATATGAGCGCCCGCTTCGAAATAGGCGGTGTGGATAGCCTTGATCGCTTCGGGCTGGGTCAGGTTCAACAGGTCATTATTGCCCTTGACCGGCGAGGGCCAGTCCGTGAACCGCGAGCCGCGAAACGCAACCTCCTCAAATTTGAGGTCCTGGATCTGGGTGCCCATTGCACCGTCGAGCAACAGCACCCGCTCCTTCGCAATCGCCTCGATCGCTGCCAGTCGTTCGGCCCGGTTCATGCCGCCTCTCCCTTGGCCGGTTGCGGCTGCGGCTTCACCCCGAGAAGCCGGCAGGTCGAATAGGCCAGCTCGGCCCGGTTCAGCGTGTAAAAGTGGAAGGTATCGACACCGCCATCGCGCAGGCTGTCGCATAATTTGGCCGCGACATGCGCCGTGACCAGCCGACGCGTTTCCACGTCATCATCCAGACCGTCATAGGTTTCGTGCAACCAGCGCGGCAGGCTGGCACCGCACAGGCCGGCAATCCGCTTCAGACCGTTAAAATTCGGCTGCAGCATAATGCCCGGAACGATCGGAATCCTAATGCCTGCAGCGCGTGCGCGATCGCGGAATGCCAAGAAGATTTCCGGTTCGAAGAAGAATTGCGTGATAGCGCGGGTTGCGCCCGCATCAATCTTCGCTTTCAGCAGATCGAGATCATAATCCAGCGATGCGCTTTCGGGATGTTTTTCAGGATAGCATCCGACGGAGATCTCGAAATCGCCGATCGCTTTGATGCCTGCGGCCAGCTCGGCGGCATTGGCGTAGCCGCCCGGATGCGGGCGATAGGCCTCGCCCAGACCTTCGGGTGGATCGCCCCGTAGCGCGACGATATGGCGAACACCGCAGGACCAGTAATCGCGGATCACGTCGTCGACTTCTTCCCGCGTGGCACTCACACAGGTCAGATGCGCTGCCGGGGCAATACCGGTTTCCTGAACGATGCGGCGCACCGTGCGATGGGTGCGGTCACGCGTCGACCCGCCAGCCCCGTAGGTAACAGATACGAAATCCGGCCCGAGCGGTTCGAGCTTGCGGATCGAACTCCACAGCGTCTCTTCCATCGCCTCCGATTTGGGCGGAAAAAACTCAAATGAAATCACGGGCTCTGTCACGCCGCTACTCCTCACCCTCGATTGGGGATGCTGTCATATACACATAAAGATATCTTTATAACCCCTGAATGACCAGTAAAATATGATAGCTCGCAACAGTTCGGTGTAAGACGCTTGCATCTTTTGACCGTATCTGGTCTATGCGCCCGACATAAAGCAATCGTTATATGAGGATATTGTAGTGAGCCGTTCTTCCTACATTTTCACCTCGGAAAGCGTTTCCGAAGGCCATCCCGACAAGGTCTGCGACCGGATCTCGGATTCCATTGTGGATCTTTTCCTGGGCAAGGACCCGGAAGCCCGCGTGGCATGCGAAACCATGACCACGACCAATCAAATCGTATTGGCCGGCGAAGTGCGTTGCGCCGGCGAGATTTCAAACGATGAGATCGAGCAGGCCGCTCGCAATGCGGTTCGTGATATCGGCTATGAGCAGGATGGCTTTCACTGGCAGAACTCAGCCCTGCAGAACTTCCTGCACGAGCAATCGACCGATATTGCCGCAGGCGTAGACGCCGGCACCGGCACATATGTGGAAGAGGGCGCCGGCGACCAGGGCATCATGTTCGGCTTTGCGACCGATGAAACGCCGGAGCTTATGCCCGCCCCGATCCTCTATTCCCACCAGATCCTCAAGCGCATGGCGGATGTCCGCAAGTCCGGCGAGCGCCCGGAATTCGAGCCGGATGCAAAGTCCCAGGTCACGCTGCGCTATGAGAACGGCCTGCCGGTCGGCGTGACATCAGTCGTCGTCTCGACCCAGCACAAGGCTGGTTTCAGCCCGGCGGATATCCGCGAACTCGTGCGGCCGATCGTTCAGGACGTGCTGCCCGAGGGATGGTTCCCGCCCGAGGAAGAATTCTACGTCAATCCCACCGGCAATTTCGTGATCGGCGGCCCGGACGGCGATGCCGGCCTGACCGGTCGCAAGATCATTGTCGATACCTATGGCGGCGCGGCTCCGCACGGCGGCGGTGCATTCTCCGGCAAGGATCCGACCAAGGTCGACCGGTCTGCAGCCTATGCCTGTCGCTGGCTGGCCAAGAATGTTGTCGCGGCGGGCCTGTCCAAAAAGTGCACCATCCAGGTGTCCTACGCGATTGGCGTGGCGAAGCCGCTATCGCTCTATGTCGACCTGCATGGAACCGGGCAAATTGCCGAAGCGAAGCTGGAAGAGGCGCTGATGGAAATCGCCGATCTTTCGCCGCGCGGCATTCGCACACGGCTTCAGCTCAATCGTCCAATCTATGCGCGCACGGCGGCCTATGGTCATTTCGGCCGGACGCCGGACAGTGAGGGCGGTTTCTCCTGGGAGCAGACCGACCTGGTGGACGCGCTCAAGGCGCTCGCCTAAATCGTCACTCAATGCGGGGCCGGGCAACCGGCCCCAGGCTTATACGACACATCAAAAGAAGGACCTGATGGTCATGACCGAATTTGCTGCGGACAAACCCTATGTCGTGAAGGACATGTCGCTGGCTCAATGGGGCCGGACCGAGCTCGACATGGCAGAGATTGAAATGCCGGGCCTGATGGCGCTGCGCGAGGAATACAAGGACGAGCAGCCGCTCAAGGGCGCGCGGATCGCCGGCTCCCTGCACATGACGATCCAGACGGCCGTGCTGATCGAAACCCTGACGGCGCTGGGCGCTGAAGTGCGCTGGGCATCCTGCAATATCTTCTCGACCCAGGACCAGGCTGCTGCGGCCATTGCGGAAACCGGTGTGCCGGTCTTCGCCACCAAGGGCGAAACGCTGGAAGAATACTGGGATTATGCCGATGCCATCTTCCATTGGGGCAATGGCGAGACTGCCAATATGATCCTCGATGATGGTGGTGATGCGACCCTCTATCTCATTCTCGGCGAGAAGGCCGAGAATGACCCGTCGCTTCTGGACCATCCCAAATCGGAAGAGGAAACGGCGCTCTACGCCCAGATCAAGAAGCGCATCGCCGCCAGCCCGGGCTGGTTCGCCAAGGCGAAGGCCGCGATCCAGGGTGTCTCGGAAGAAACCACGACCGGCGTGATGCGTCTTTACCAGATGCACAAGCGCGGCGAGCTCCCCTTCCCCGCCATCAATGTCAATGACAGCGTCACCAAGTCGAAATTCGACAATCGCTATGGCTGCCGGGAAAGCCTGGTCGACGCCATTCGCCGCGGTACGGACGTCATGATGTCCGGCAAGAAGGCCCTGGTCCTCGGCTATGGCGATGTTGGCAAGGGCTCGGCGGAATCGCTCGCCGGTGCGGGCGCGCGCGTCTATGTCACCGAGGTCGATCCGATCTGCGCCCTGCAGGCCTGCATGGACGGATTTGAAGTCGTCACCATCGAGGACGTCATCGGTGAGATGGACATTTTCGTCACCGCGACGGGCAATAAGGACATCATCACTGTCGACCATATGCGCGGCATGAAGGACATGGCCATCGTCTGCAATATCGGCCATTTCGATAATGAGATTCAGGTCGAGAGCCTGAAGAATTTCCAGTGGACCAATGTGAAGCCGCAGGTCGATCTGGTGAACTTCCCGGAAGGCCATCGCATCATTCTTTTGTCCGAAGGACGCCTGGTGAATCTTGGCAATGCCACCGGCCACCCCTCCTTCGTCATGTCCTCCAGCTTCACCAACCAGACGCTGGCGCAGATTGAGCTGTGGACCAAGGGCGAGCAGTACCAGAACGAGGTCTATATCCTGCCCAAGCATCTCGACGAGAAGGTCGCGGCGCTGCATCTGCCCAAGCTGGGTGCCAAGCTGACGACGCTGTCCGCCGAGCAGGCCGACTATATCGGCGTGGCCCAGCACGGGCCGTTCAAGGCCGAGCATTACCGCTACTAGGCCTCAAGCGACGACACGCGATCAAGCCCCTGCCTTTTGGCGGGGCTTTTTCTATGGCGCCGGGACAAGTGTGCCTTGCGGTGTGAGTATCACGTCCACCGGCTGGTCATGCGCTTCGTGCGGGAGGTGATCGATGAGCTGGACCGAGTAGCAAACACCGATGGCCAGCACCGTCCCGCGCGCCCGCAAGCGCGCCAGCGTGCGGTCATAATAGCCACCGCCATAGCCCAACCGATAGCCTTTGCGATCAAACGCAAGACCCGGAACAAGCAGGCAGTCCGGAACGCCGTGCGCAGCGCTTGCCAGCGGTTCCTCGCATCCGGCCAGCCCTTCGGTCAGCGGGTCACCCTCCTGCCAGTGAGCGAAATCCAGCGGCTGGTCACGGCCTGCGACGATCGGCAGGAGCAGACGGGCACCGCTGGCGCGCATGGCCGGTCGCGGATCAATCTCGCTATGGATCGGCCAATAGCCGGCCAGGCTCAGCGTCTCGCGGGGCTGGGAAACTAGCCCGAGGCGCGCCGGCAGCAGCGGGCCAAGCTGTTCGGCCAGCGCAGCAGCCGCACCCGGGCCCTGGGCGGCGTGGGCCTGAGCGCGCAGGACTTTCATGCGCTGTCGCAAGCCGGTCTTGTTCTCTGCCTGAGCAGTCATGTGGCGGTTCCACCTGCGCCGTCAGTCCGATTTTATCCCCACAGACCCGATAAATCAGGTGGGCGCCGCGTGAAAAAGGCCACGGCCCTCATCAGAGGCAGCTCCCTCGTGGTGATGTACGGTCGGTAGGATAAGCGTTCTGTCGCACGCTGCAGAAATCCGCCACTGCCTATTTGGCCATGAATGCGCCCGGGCTCAAGCACCGACCTGCGCAAACTCGCTGTCCGAGGCCTTGGGCGGTGCATCATCATCGCTGGATTCCTCATCCAGCGCAGCCGCCAGACCCTCCAGACGCGCCGCGGCATCAGCAATGGCCGAAGCCAGGCGCACGCGCTCATCGCTTCGGGCAACATCGCCGCCGCGCGCCTCATCGCGCAGGCGATCAAGATGCGCAGACAGGCTGTCAGCGCGGCGCTCAGCATCCTTGAGCTCATCCACAACGACCAGCGAGGCCATCAGCAGAAGACGCAAATCGCCAATCTGGCCAACCTGCCCGGAAATGCCGGAGACCTTCTGGTCGAGATAGTCAGCAAGGGATTTCAGATAGGCTTCCTGCCCCTCCTCACATCCAATCGTGAACTCAC
>JBELMP010000088.1:0-10436 GCA_042095695.1 Maricaulis sp.
CACGCGCCAGAGCGATAACGTCAAGATAGCCTTCCGCCACGATGAGGCCGCGCACCCTGGCTTTCGGATCGGCGGCCGCGCGTCTGGCCTCAGGAAAATTGTAGAGTACATCGCCCTTGTGGAAGATCGGGGTTTCCGGCGAGTTCAGATACTTCGCCTTAGCCTCCTGCGACAGCGCGCGTCCGCCAAAAGCCACCAATCGGCCACGCGGATCACGGATCGGAAACATGATACGGTCCCGGAACCGGTCATAGGGTGAGCCATTATCCGGCTCGATCAGCAGGCCGCATTCGACCAGATCGCCGATTGGTGCCCCGGCCGTGATCAGTTCATTCTTCAGCCCCTGGCGGTCGTCGGGGGCGAAACCGATCCCGAAATCAACACAGTCCTGCCCGGTGAGGCCGCGCCCCTTGAGATAGTCGCGTGCATGTTGCGCTGCCGGTGAGCGAAGGGCGCGCATGAAATGGGCCTGTGCGGCCTCCATCCATTCCACCAGCGACTTTCGGCGCTGCGAGCGCTCCTGGGCCTGCGGGTCCGGTGCCGGCAGGCTCAGCCCGGCTTCCGACGCCAGGCGCTCCGCGGCCTCCATGAAGGAGAGACCTTCCATCTCCTCGAGCCATTTGAAGGCATCGCCATGCTTGCCGGTCGAGAAGCAATGATAGAAGCGTTTGTCATCATTGACGGTGAAGGAGGGTGTGCGCTCCTTCTTGAATGGCGACAGGCCAATAAATTCGCGGCCCTGACGCTTGAGCTGCACCGACCGGCCGATCAGATCGGACAGACGAATGCGCGCCTTGATCTCGTCAATGAAGTCTTCGCCTAATCGCATCGGGCTTGCGGCACACCTTTGGAAGCGTTCAAGCTGAGCAGTCTGCGCCATTTCCGGCGCAGCGTCATCAGCCGCTTACGCTGCGCCTGTGAGCAAGTCCTTTACACGGGCCCCGGCCTTGCCGAAATCCATACGCCCGGCATAGCGGGTTTTCAGCTCGCCCATGCACCGGCCCATATCTTTCAGGCTGGAGGCTTCAAGATCGGAGACCACGGCCTCGGCCGCGTCAGCGATCTCGCCATCATTCATCGGCTTGGGCAGGAATTCGCGAACGATTTCGGCTTCCGCGCGCTCCGCCTCGGCCAGATCAAGACGACCGGCATTTTCATATGTATCGGCGCTCTCCTCACGCTGTTTCACCAGCTTTTGGAGAATCGACATGATTTCCTGTTCCTCGCAGCCGCCGCAGCGATCTTCCGCGCGCGCCGCGATATCCCGGTCCTTGATCGCAGCCGAGACAAGGCGAAGCGTCGACAGACGTGGCTTGTCTTTGGCTTTCAGGGCCAGTTTCAGTTCATCAGAAATACGATCACGAAGTTTCATGACGTGTGCTCACTATCCTCACAGCAAATGCCGCCTGTTAGATATCTTGTATGGGGTAAATCTCGATGCAAGATGCCTAAGGCGTTTGCTTCAATCCTTTTTGGTCGGGCCAACAATAAATGTGCGCACTCGCACTCCTTCCCAAACCAAGGAGCGGGTGAATATGACGTCTGAGTGAAAGAATCAAGATCCAATCGGAAAACCGCTTGCGGGATTGACCCCGGCGCGCGGAGTGACTAGTTAGCCGCCCGTTTATCTGGCCTTCGCGCCACCCGATTCCCGGCAGCCTGCCGACAAGGAGTTTCCATGACCGAAACCAGCACCGAACGCCCGACCGGCGCCATCGCCCTTGCCAATGGCAGCGTTTTTCTGGGCTGGGGGACCGGGGCGGCAGGCATGGCAATCGGCGAGCTGTGTTTCAATACGGCGATGACGGGCCACCAGGAAATCCTCGCCGACCCGTCCTATTCCGGCCAGGTCGTCTGTTTCACCTTCCCGCATGTCGGCAATGTCGGTGCCAATCCGGAAGATGAGGAAGCCGCCAGCGAACCGGCTCGCCGCGCCGCCGTGGGCATGGTCAGCCGCTCGCGCATAACGCCGCCGGCAAACTGGCGCGCCGAGCAATCCTTCGAGGAATGGATGCGCGCGCGCAATATCATCGCCCTGACCGGCGTCGATACCCGGGCCCTGACGCGCCACATTCGCGAAAACGGCATGCCGATGTGCGCGATCGCCCACGACCCGGCTGGCAATATCGATATTGAGGCGCTGAAAGCTGCGGCGGCCGCCGCCAGGTCGATGGAAGGCCTCGAGCTCGCCGCAGATGTCGCCCGCGATAATGCCGATGAATGGCGCGAGGGCGATTGGGTCTGGTCTGAAGGCTTCACAAAGGGGCCGGAGGACGGTCCCCGCGTGGTCGTTCTCGATTTCGGCGTCAAGGCGAATATCCTGCGCCGGCTGACCAGCGCCGGTGCGCGCGTTGCCGTGCTGCCGGGCAATGCCACAGCCGAAGACGTGCTCAAGCTTTCACCTGACGGTGTTGTCGTCTCCAACGGCCCCGGCGATCCGGCGGCGACGGGCGCTTACAGCCTGCCGACCCTGAAAGCGCTGATCGATGCGGATATGCCCATGCTCGGCATTTGCCTCGGCCACCAGATGCTGGCACTGGCCGTCGGCGGCAAAACGCTGAAAATGCAGCAGGGTCATCACGGTGCCAATCACCCGGTGAAGAATCACGAGACCGGCCAGGTCGAGATCGTCTCCATGAATCACGGTTTTGCTGTTGATGGCGCCAGCCTGCCCGAGGGCAGTGTCGAAACCCATGTCTCGCTGTTTGACGGGACGAATTGCGGTTTCAAACTGGCTGACAAGCCGGTGCAGGCGGTCCAGCACCACCCTGAAGCCAGCCCGGGCCCGCAAGACAGTTTCGGTGTGTTTGAACGCTTTGTCGGTTCGCTGAAACCGGCTAGCGTTGCCGCATGAGCTGGGAACCACCGAGTAGTTTTGAAGAACGCCTGAAGCGCAGCCTGATTCCCCCACGCTGGGAATTGGCGCGCATCGTCCGGCGCGAGCTGAAGAAGGGCGAGGCGGAGTTACGGCTGGTCCCCTTTCTTGCCATGCCCGACCGGATCGCCCTCGATATTGGGGCAAATCGCGGAATCTGGACGCATATCCTCTCCCGTCACGTGCCGCACGTGATCGCTTTCGAGCCCAATCCGAAAATGTTCCGCGTTCTGGAACGAGCCCTGCCGGACAATGCAGAAGCACGTGCCGTCGCATTGTCGGACACGCAGGGCGTGGCGCAGCTGGAAGTCCCCCAGCGCAATGGCGGGTGGTCAAACCAGCATGCTTCGCTCAACCCGCACCGCAATGAAGGGCTTACCATTGGCAAGGTTGAGGTCGAGATGTGCCCGCTTGACACTCTGGACCTCCCACCGGTCGGCTTTATGAAAATTGATGTGGAAGGCCATGAAACCGCGGTCATCAATGGTGCCCGGGCGCTGATCGCCCGTGACAAGCCGCGACTGATTATCGAGCTGGAGGAACGCCATACCGGCCAGCCCATTCGTGAAGCCGTCGCCGATATTGAATCCCTGGGCTATCAGGCGCTCTTTCTGCGACATGGCGCCCTGCACCGCATTGACGATTTCGTTCCGGACCGGGATCATCTGGGCGTGGAGGACACCCCCGCCTATGTCAATAACTTCATCTTCCTACCGCATTAATCGCCGCGGCCTGCTGATCGGCGCCAGCGCCGCGAGTGCCAGCCTGCTCGGCGGGTGTGGCAATGCCGGTCTGCCCGTCGATCAATTACGCGTCGCGACCTCGACCATGCCCGACAGCCTCGACCCGGCGCGCGGGCAATTCGCGTCGGCAGCGCTTATCTACAAACAAGTGCATGCCGGACTGACCGAATACGGGCGGAATGGACAATTGGCGCCGGGCCTGGCGGAACGCTGGGAGACCACGCCGGACGGGCTGAGCTGGACCTTCATCCTGCGCAACGGGCTGAGCTGGTCGGATGGTCGGCCATTGACCGCCCATGATGTCGCCTGGTCCGCTCGACGACTGGTTGATCCTTCGCAGAGCTTCGCCAGCCTGGGTGATTTTCAGAATGTCACCAATGCGCGGGCGATTCTCGCCGGCGATGCCCCGGTGGACAGTCTCGGCGTGGAGGTGGTGAATGACTGGGCGGTCCGTTTCAATCTTGAGAGCCCGCTCGGCCTTTTTCCACTCCTGATGCGCGAATTCTACCCCTTCCCGCGCCACATCATCGAACGTGTCGGCAATGACTGGGTTGATCCGGACCAATGGGTTTCTGCGGGCGCCTACATCGTCGAGCGTGTCAGCCAGACCGAGATCCATCTCAGGAAGAATGATTATTTCTACGACGCCGAGAGCGTGAACATTGCACGCATTCATGTCCAGGCGATCCGTGAGGATGCAACGCGTACCCGGCTGTTCAGAGCCGGCGATCTCGACCTCGCCGACAATCCGCCAGCGCAGCAAATCGAGTTTCTTCGCGGTGAAATTGGCGATCAATTCCAGAGTTTTGATGCTCCGATCCTGCGCTATCTCAAACTGAATCATGCCCGACCGGAATTGGCGCAGCTGGCCACGCGACAGGCGCTGAGCCAGGCGCTAGACCGACAGTTTCTGGCCCAGCAAATTTTCGCCGGAACTGCCAGCCCGGCCGCGCACATCGTTCCTGGCAGTACAGTCCCGCTTCCCGACAGCGCTGACCGACCCGTCCTCGACCGACCGCTGGAAATTCGCACCACGCAAGGGCTCGGTGAAAGACTGGCTATCGCTATCGCTGATGACTGGTCCAGAATCGGGGTGGAAACCCTTATCAACGCCACCTATCCGACGGATATGTATCAAGCTGTCGATGCAGGCGCCTTCGATATCGCGATTTCCAGCTTCAATCGCGGCCTCAAGGCGGATCCCTTCTTCATGCTCGACCCGTTCGGCCCTGACGGGTTCGCCGCCAATTTCAATTGGGCCGATGCCCGCTTTATCGAGCAGATGCGTGACGCCCGCATGCTCAGCGATGTCCGCGAGCGACGACGCGCCTACCGCCGGGCAGAGGCGCGGCTGCTGGAACAGCAGGCCGTGATCCCGCTTCTGCATGAGCGTGCACACTGGTTGGTGTCCGAGCGATTGCAGGGCGTGCGCCAGAGGGTTCAACCGCAGATCTGGCGCTATCTTTCACTGCCCAATGCCGGTCGCGCGCGGCGTCCGCGAGTCGGCCTCGCACGCCGGGCGATGCGTTTACTCGGCGGCTAGCATCACGGTCGTTGAAAAACACAACGCCTTACACATACCCTCTCGCCAAGATCGCGAATCCGCGATAGGAACCCCGCTCAGCCAGTCAATTCATGCGCAACGCCTCCGGTCCGGCCTCTCCGGGCGGAGTGGGTGCGCGCACGCACGCGAGCAGGACCGATATGCCCAAACGTACAGATCTGAACTCCATCCTGATCATTGGCGCCGGTCCCATTGTTATCGGCCAGGCCTGCGAGTTCGATTATTCCGGCGTTCAGGCGGTCAAGGCGCTCAAGGCCGAGGGCTATCGTGTCATCCTGGTCAATTCCAACCCGGCGACCATCATGACCGACCCGGAGCTTGCGGATGCGACCTATATCGAACCGATCACGCCGGAAATGGTCGCCAAGGTTATCGAGAAGGAGCGCCCCGATGCGCTGCTGCCGACCATGGGCGGTCAGACCGCTCTGAATTGCGCGCTGGAACTGGACCGACGCGGCGTTCTGGACCTGTTTGGTGTCGAAATGATTGGTGCCAAGGCAGATGTGATCGACAAGGCGGAAAACCGTGAGCGTTTCCGTGCGGCCATGGACAAGCTCGGTCTGGAAAGCCCGCGTTCGCGCGTCGTGCACTCCATGGCGGAAGCCGAAACCGTGATGAGTGAGATCGGCCTGCCCGCCATTATCCGCCCTTCCTTTACCCTCGGCGGCACCGGCGGCGGCATCGCCTATAATGTTGAAGAGTACAAGACGATCTGTAACTCCGGCCTCGAGGCCTCGCCGGTGACGGAAATCCTGGTCGAGGAATCCATTGTCGGCTGGAAAGAATTCGAGATGGAAGTTGTTCGCGACCGGGCGGACAATTGTATCATCGTCTGCTCGATCGAGAATATTGATCCAATGGGCGTGCATACCGGCGATAGCATCACGGTCGCTCCGGCCCTGACCTTGACCGACAAGGAGTACCAGATCATGCGGACGGCTTCCCTGGAGGTCCTGCGCGAGATCGGTGTCGAGACCGGTGGCTCGAATGTGCAGTTTGCGGTCAATCCGAAAGATGGCCGGCTCGTCGTGATCGAGATGAATCCGCGCGTGTCCCGTTCGTCTGCCCTTGCTTCCAAGGCAACCGGATTCCCGATCGCCAAGGGCGCAGCCAAGCTCGCCATTGGCTACACGCTCGACGAGATCGCCAACGACATCACCGATGGTGCGACACCCGCCAGTTTCGAGCCGACCATTGACTATGTCGTGACCAAAATACCGCGCTTCGCATTCGAAAAATATCCCGGTGCGGATGCCAGCCTGACGACATCGATGAAGTCGGTGGGCGAAGCCATGGCCATGGGGCGTTCATTCCAGGAGAGCATGCAAAAAGCACTGCGCTCGCTGGAGACAGGTCTCGACGGGTTTGACGATATCGAGATTGCAGGCGCTGAAGAAGCCAGCGATGAAGAGGCCCGCAAGGAAGCCGTGCGCGCGGCCCTGACCTCGCCCACACCGGACCGGCTGCGCGTGATCGCCCAGGCTTTCCGTGAAGGCCTTAACGTCGAGGAGGTCGAACGCGCCTCACTGTATGAGCCCTGGTTCCTGCGTCAGATTGAAGACATTGTGCACGCGGAAAACGAAGTCGCCACATTCGGCCTGCCGACGAGTGCAGAGAAATTCCTTGAGCTGAAATCCATGGGCTTTGCCGATGCCCGGCTGGCAAAGCTGGCGGGGCTGCAGGAGATCGAGGTGCGCAGCGCGCGTCACGCCCTGAATGTCCGCCCGGTCTACAAGCGAGTTGACACCTGCGCGGCCGAATTCTTCGCAGCTACGCCGTACATGTACTCCGCCTATGAAACACCTGGCTTTGACGGCCGCCCGGATTGCGAGAGCCAGCCCACCGAGCGCAAGAAGGCCATTATTCTCGGCGGCGGACCGAACCGGATCGGCCAGGGCATTGAGTTTGATTACTGCTGCTGCCACGCGGCCTTCGCCTTTGCGGAAATGGGCATCGAGTCCATCATGGTGAATTGTAATCCGGAAACAGTTTCAACTGACTATGATACTGCGGACCGGCTCTACTTCGAGCCGTTGACGATTGAGGACACGCTCGAGCTGATCGAGAAGGAAAGAGAAAATGGCCAGCTGCTCGGTGTCGTCGTCCAGTATGGCGGCCAGACACCGCTGAAACTGGCCGGTGAGCTGGAAGCGGCCGGGGTCCCGATCCTGGGCACACTGCCGGACGCGATCGACCTTGCCGAGGATCGTGATCGCTTCAAGCAATTGCTCGACAGCCTCAATCTGCGACAGCCGCCCAATGCCATTGTGCGGTCGGAGGAAGAGGCCCGTGCTGCAGCCGAGACGCTGGGCTTCCCGCTTGTGCTGCGCCCCTCCTATGTTCTTGGCGGCCGCGCGATGGAAATCGTGCGTGAAACTGACAGTTTCGAACGCTATCTGCGCGAAGCGGTCAATGTCTCCGGCAACAGCCCGCTGCTTCTCGATCGCTATCTGACCGAGGCGGATGAGGTCGATGTCGACGCCATCTGCGATGGTGAGGACGTGTGGATCGCAGGCGTCATGCAGCATATCGAGGAGGCGGGTGTCCACTCCGGCGACAGTGCCTGCTCCCTGCCGCCCTACTCCCTGTCCGAGACGATGATTGGCGAACTCAAACGCCAGGCCGCCGAGATGGCACTCGCTATCGGGGTAAAGGGCTTGATGAATGTGCAGTTCGCCATCAAGGACGACGAGATTTACGTGCTTGAGGTCAATCCCCGAGCTTCGCGGACCGTGCCTTTTGTCGCCAAGGCGATCGGCGAGCCGGTAGCCAAACTGGCCGCCAAAGTCATGGCTGGTGCCAAGCTTGCCGATTTCAAACTTGCCGACCCGGCGCCGAAACATGTCTGCGTCAAGGAGGCCGTGATGCCCTTCGCGCGCTTCCCGGGCGTCGACCCGGTTCTGGGGCCGGAGATGCGCTCGACAGGCGAAGTCATGGGCATCGACACCCTGTTTGAAGCGGCCTTTGCCAAGGCCGAGCTCGGTGCCGGGATTGCCCTGCCGCGCGCTGGTAGCGTGTTTATCTCGCTGCGCGATGGCGACAAGCAGGCCATGATCGATCCGGCCCGCATCCTTGTCATGCTGGGTTTCAAAATCCTGGCCACGGGTGGCACAGCGACAACATTTGAAGAAGCCGGCGTTCCGGTGACGCGGGTGAATAAAGTCTTCGAAGGCCGGCCGCATATTGTCGATCTGATGAAGAATGGTGATGTCCAGCTCATCTTCAACACCACCGAAGGGCGGCAATCGCACCTGGACAGCTACTCTATCCGCCGGACGGCGCTCGATCAGAAAATCCCCTGTTACACAACGGCTTCGGCGGCCCGCGCGGCGATAGCCTCGCTGCGTCGCATTGATGACGGGGCTCTTGAACCACAGGCACTGCAAACCTACTCTTGATAGTGAGGGCGCTCAGCGCTAGCGTTTCTCGTTCTCCCGCAGCCTAAGTGGACGCATGAACAAGATCCCTATGACCGCCGCAGGGCATGAAGCCCTCGACGCAGAAATGAAACATTTGAAAACGGTGGAACGACCGGCCGTCATCGCCGCGATCTCGGAAGCTCGCGAGCATGGCGATTTGTCAGAGAATGCCGAATACCACGCCGCCAAGGAACGCCAGGGCTATATTGAGGGCCGGCTGGCAGAACTTGAGGACAAGCTTGCGCGCGCCCAGGTCATCGACGTGGCCAAGCTTGGCGGCGACCAAGTGAAATTCGGCGCGACGGTCACCGTGTATGACGAAGACACCGAGGAAGAGGCAACCTATCAGGTTGTCGGTGATGACGAGGCAGATGTGAAAGCGGGCAAGATCTCGATCTCCTCGCCCATTGCCCGTGCCATGATCAATAAGGAAGTGGGCGATGTCATTGAGGTGAATGCGCCCGGCGGCCTGAAATCCTATGAGATCGTGACGGTTGCCTGGCTCTAGACCGACCGGCCTGATCCTGAACAAGACCGAACGGCCAGGGCATCAGCTCCGGCCGTTCTCTTTTGCAGACCGGCATTGGGACGCGGGGCAAGAATTGATCCGCCCGGACTGCAAAATTCGCAATGTCTTAAGAAGTTGATCAGCGGTTGGCGGCGAGAAGACCGGGAAGATATTCACTCGGATCAAGCCGCTCGCCATCTCGCCGGACCTCCACATGAAGATGCGATCCGGTCGAAAGACCCGTCGTGCCCATACCGCCGATCCGTTCCCCGCCGGTGACGCGGTCACCGACAGCGACGTCGAAGGAATGCATGTGAGCGTAGAGCGTCTCCCAGCCGTCCCCGTGGTCGATCACCACGGTTAGGCCCCAGGCATCATGACCGTTATAGCCGTTCTCAGCATGCACCACGACGCCATCAGCGGCAGCGTAAATATCAGAATCGATCGGTCCGGCGATATCGACCCCGTGATGGAAGCGCGGCGCGCCGAGCGGCCGGGAGGGGCGATCACCGTAAAGGGAGGTAATTCGCCCCTCGGCAACAGCATGACGGAAGGGATCAGGCGCAGGTGACGGTTCACCAAGTGCTGACTGTGCCGGCGTGGCCTGCGGCGCCGGGGCGGGCAGCGCAGCGACGGCGATTGCCGGCGTGGGCTGTGGTGCCGGGGCGGGGAGCATGTCTTGCCGAGCAGGTGCTGTCGGGGCTTCGGCTATCGCCGGAAGATAGACCGGAATAAGGGTCTCGGCCCGCTCCGTCAAAACGGTCTGGGCAAACGCCACCGGGCTGAGGACAAGCACTGCCAGGCCGAGGAAAAGAACCGAGGCTCGGCTTGAAAAGCTTCGCCCGCTCATAATGGCTTTGATACGCATTTCACGATGTCTCCGATTGTCAGCACCGAATGCCGAGGCCGGTTCCAGACCGGCCTGCATCATGCTGATCAAGCTCGCCGCATAGGGCTTGCGTGCACCGCGTCCCAAAAACGTCATCACCTCGGCGTCGCAGGCGATTTCGCGCGCCGCATCGAGTTGTTTTTCAATCTGGGCCAAAGGCCAGTGAAACCAGAAGAGTGTTTTCAAAGCCGTGCCGATCAAACGATCACGCTCATCGCCACGGCGCAGATGCACCAATTCATGGATCAAAGCATAGCGGGCACTTTGCGGCTCATGCTCGAGCCCCGGGGGGGCAAGAATTACGCCTCGCCATCCGGTCAGGACCGGGCTGCGAACCGAGTCACTGGACAGCATCACAGGTGTAGCCTGACCGGTCGCCCGCGCCGCGCTTTCCAGCGTCTGTCGAAGCAGCAGGCTGGGAGGCTGTGCCGCAGCAAG
>JBELMP010000089.1:0-10462 GCA_042095695.1 Maricaulis sp.
CATTGTGGAACTAACGGTTGTTGATTGCGATGCGCTTGCGCAGAACATAATCGACACAGCCCTTGGCGGTGCCAGGGCAGTCCTGGTCGATTTTACCCGGGAAGAACGCGACCAATGGCCGGCTGAGAACCTGCAACGCGCTGAGGCGCTCGGCCACTTGCTGCTGGCGAACAATACCGCGATCGCCTGCGTCGTGCCGGAACCGCATCATCATATCGCGATACAGTGTCTGTACATCTACAGAACCGGCGCGCGGGCCCTGTCGGCAACAGATCGCACCGAGGCAATCCAGTGGCTGTCAGCACAATGCGCTAATTCTCCTTAGCCGGGCGGCCAATAAGGCCCACTGCCAGCCCGCGCAGGGCCGCCGTCACCCGATCGGAAACATCCAGCTTGGCATAGATCCGACGCAGATGCGTATCGACAGTGTTTGGCGACAGGCCGATTATATCTGCGATAACCGAATTGCTTTTGCCCTTGGCGATCCAACTCAGGATTTCGCTTTCGCGCGGTGACAGGGTGACGTCCTTGGGCGCTTTTTCATTCAGCAGATGACAATAGCGATTATGGCCAAGCTGGCAGGCCCATTGGAGCCTCAGCACTTCCATGCGCGACAAATCCGGACGAGACGGCCCGAAGCCGATGCCGGCATATCCGTTTCTGCCATAGGCGCCGAAGAGCGGAATACCCAGCCCCTCACCCAGCTTCGCCTGGCTGATAACGCTGAAAAAATGCTTGTTCGGCGGACTCAGTCCGGCCGAGCGGCTGGCATCACTCCACCAGACCGGCTCCATGCGGGCAAAGGCCAGGTCGGGGATGGGATCAATCTCATACATTCGCTCCTCGACATAGCGCGCCAGCCATTCCTCGGGAAAGCCGGACGCCGCCACGCCGATTGTCGGTGCATAATCGATCGCTCCGGGTGGCGGAAGGTGTGAATAGCTCGCCATCACCACGCCCCAGAGGCGGAAATGCCGCATGCAGACATCACCGAGCTGCGCGAAGCTGTCGGCCTCGTCTACATCCCGGACGAAATATTCAAAATCCTGATGCCATTTGGTCATCAATCCTCTCCCGGGACAGGATCAGCCTGGACGCGCAGTCTGGCAAGCTAAATCGATGCGAGTCCGGTCCAGATACAAACCGCATCGGCTGCAAAGATGGACGTTTCGAGACGTCGGTCTATTTCCCTAAATCAAGTAGGTGAATGATACCGATGTTGAGCCCGACAGGGCTCATGTGATCGGGCTGGTCAGTTTCGGACGCATTGCAGGAACGGGTACACATGGACGATTGGCAGACGCAATTGCAGCTCGACGGGCAAGGCGCAGTATACGAACAGATCAAGCGGCTCCTGGAACAGCAAATCACAACCGGTGTCTGGACCGCGGGCGAGCGCGTCCCCGGAGAAGAAGAGCTGGCGCGCCATTTCGGCATTGCCCGGATGACCGTTCACCGTGCCCTGCGCGAACTGACCGATGCCGGATTTATTGTCCGCCGTCGCCGGGCGGGGAGCTTTGTCGCAACGCCACCCGCGCCCGCTGCCGTGCTCGAGATTGTCGACATGGCAAAGGCGATCCCGCAGCGCGGACAAACCTATACTTATGAATGCCTGCTCGATGAAACCATCTCCGCAACGCCGGAGATTGCCGAGCGCCTCGGTCTTTTACCAGGCAATGCTGTGCAGCATATCCGCTGTCGTCATCTCGGCGATTCGCACACGGTTCAGCTGGAAGAAAGGTGGATTAATCTCGCCCTTCTCCCGGAAGCCCGAGATCAGGACTTCAGCACCAGCGGCCCCGGTGGCTGGCTTCTTTCGGTGGCGGGTTGGACCGAGGCAGAACACACCATCTGTGCCATAAGTGCAGATGATGACACCGCGGAACTGATTGATGTGGAGACCGGCAGCGCCTGCCTCATCCTGGAGCGCCGGACCTTCCAGGATGACCAGGTGGTCACGCTTGCCCGGCTGACTCACCCCGGTGACCGGCATCGCTTCAAGCAACGCTTCACGCCGCGGTAAGGCTGCGACGGATTTCCCCTTTCCAGGCGTTGTATAACCGTATCAGATCAAGCGAGCGGGGACTTGATGATGCGTGTTTTGCTGATTTACGGAGCGCTGGCGCTGCTCTTGAGCCTGCTTCCGGGCCAGTCGGGAAGAATGGTTGTTCCCGACAAGTCAGTCGTCGCGGATGGCTTGCATCAAGTGATCAATGAATGCGCCGCGCTGGCCGGACTCAATCCAGCGAACGATCGCGACGATGTCATGTTCGGGATCGATGAAGACCATGTTTGCACCGGCCCCAAGATAGGCGAAGCTCGTCTCCGGCGCACTGGCGACTGAGATCGTCGCTCCCGCAGTGTCGGGACGGTTCAGGAAAAAGTTCATATAGCCGTAGAATGGAGCCTGCTCGGTCGGGGATAATGACCGGGCAAACCAGTCTTCGGACAGGATCTGCTCGCCCTGCCACTGGCCACGATGAAGCCCCAACAGGCCGAGCCGGGCCTGGTCATAGACGGACAACATCATGCCGCCGCCCCAATGCCCGCCACCGGAGACCGACCACATCTGCTCGCCGTCAATCTCAACATAGCTGTTGCGATAGCCGTGCCATTCCCATGTGTTGGACGAGCCGATCGGCGTCATGATTTCGTCCTGCAGCACATCCGGCAAAGGCCGCTCGAAAACATAGAGCGCGGCAAGCGCCAGAGCGTTCACCCGGACATCATTATACTCCCAGGCCGAACCCGGCTCCGGCGGCCCGGCGACGAGATCCCGTGCCGGGTTGTCGCGCGCAGGACGATCTGCCCAGTCCGGCTTGTCCCAAAGCGTGCCGCTCCATCCGGAGGTCTGACGCAGCAACTGGTCCCAGGTGATGGGGCGATTATGATCGGTATGAAACAACGGGTCTTGGACATAATCGCTGACCCGGTCGTCGACCGAGGCAATCAGGCCGTCATCAACAGCGACCCCCACAACGTGACTGAGAAACGTCTTGGAGATTGAGAAAGTCATATCGACCCGGTCCAGATCGCCCCATTCCGCAACGATATAGCCATCGCGCAGAATAATCCCGGCGGGCCCTCCCCGCCGTCTCAGCTCGCCCAGCGGGCTGGAGTGCGGTTCAAACGCCCAGGTCAGCGGGACCATGACCGACAAATCGCGAACATCGACGCCTTCCCAGCCTTCACGAGGGCTGGTTTCATTGGCGATCGCAAAGTCGACCGCGACCTGTAGCGCCTGCGGATCCAAGCCCAGACTTTCAGGAGCCCGGCGCTCCCAGCCTGCATCTCCGGCCTGCGGGAAATAGTCCTGGGCGCTGGCGCTCGCTGCGAATATCCAGGCGGACGCGATGGTGATGAGCATTTTCATGGCGTAGACCTTTCCCGGTTGTTAGGCCCTTAGTAATCCCAGCGCACACCGACACTCAATGCGCGCGGTTCGCCGGGGAAGTAGCGGTCATTGCCGAAGGCGAAATCCGCCCGCTCGGCATAGCGCTCATCGAGGGCATTGCGCAGGGTCGCAAACAGGGCTGGCCCGTCGGCCAGTTCGTAGCGCGCCCGCAAGTTGAGAATATCATGACCTTCATAGAAGCGGGTATTCGCGCCATTGGTCGCATACTCGCCAACATGCACCCACTCCGCGCTGAGCGTGTAGGGCGCATCCGGCGACCAGTTCAGCCGCGCATTCCACAACCAGTTCGGCGCGGTATCGACCTGGTCTCCGCTCGATATGGCCTCACTCGCATTGCCCACCGGCCGGTCAAAGGCGTAGCGATGCTCTGCCCAGCTCGCCGCCAGGTCTAGCGACAGGCCCGCGCCAAGAGGTTGATGCCATTCAAGTTCGAGACCGTCATGATCGGTCTTTCCATCGGTGACATTGACGCCGTCAGCATCGCGGAAGAAGACATTCTCCTTGCGCATCGCGAATGCGGTGAGCTCGATCCGCGCCCCGCTCGACCAGGTCCGGCGATAGCCGACCTCCAGGCTGTCGAGGGTTTCCGGCTCGATACTGTCGATATCCTGGCCGGGCTGAAGCCGGTAAAGCTCGGCGGTCTGCGGCGCGCGCGCACCGCGGGCGAGCCGACCGAAAACGCTCGCATCTTCAGAGACTGCCCAATGGGCGCCGAAATGCGGTGTAACCGTCTCGAAATCATCCTCGCGGTCGGCTAGCCGCAGATAGCGACCGGTGGACCCGGCCGCGAGCCGATTATCATACTCATAGCCGGTGCGCTCGAACCGTATGCCCGATTGCAGATCGAGCCGGTCAGTCAGGGCCCAGCGCGCCTGGGCGTAGAGCGCCACAACGCCAGCATCGACGGCGTAATCATAATGCTCGCCCTGGACGAAGGTGAAGAGTGTCGGATCCGACTGGAATTCCACGAGTTCACCGCTCGATTGGTCAAGATCCAGCCCGAGCGTGACCCGCCAGTCCGACGCCTCGCGGATCAGGGCTGATTGCACACCCAGACTGTGGTGGCGGCTCTCCTCCAAGGGGGCGGTGGGGAAGAAATGCATCAGGAAATCCATATCCTGGTCACGCAAATAGGGGCGGATGCGCCAGCGCCATTGCTCACTCAACTGCCCCCGCAGCTCTAAATCCGCCCGCAGGGCGTAGGCATCACGAAAGGCTTCCGGATCGCCATTTTGCCGACTGGCATCCGCGTCTTCATAGGCCCGATCACCAAATATGAAGCCCGCTGTTTCCTGATTGAGGGTCACGCCAGCCAGGGTGAAGCGCCAGTCGACCTCGCCCATCTGCCCGCCTGAGCGAAAGAGTGCCTCAACGCGGTCAAGGCCCGACTCATCGCGCCAGCCATCTTCATGCTGCCCCGCGACTGCGAACAAGGCGGGCTGACCGAAGGCATTGAAACGGTTGAGCGCGCGCCCGCGATAACGACCGAAACTCCCGGCTTCGGCCTCGAAATACCGGTTGTCCGCAGCCAGGCCCGGCAAGCGGATATTAATTGCTCCGTGCAGCGCGTTTGATCCATGCAATGCCGATCCCGGTCCGCGCAGGACTTCAACGCCGCCGGCAAGACCGCTCAACCCCTCAAACAGACCATTGATATTGGCAAAACCGGCTGCCCGAAGGGGCAATTCGTCTTCAAGAAAAAGGAAAGCCCCCGCCCCTGCACCGCCGGTCAGCACGGGCGAGCGGATCGCGGTGAGATGCTCGGCACCATTGCCGCGGTGAAGGTTCACGCCGGGAATGCGTGCCAGGAGTTCCTGAGGATGATGCGCCCCTGTTTCTATCAGTTCGACATCGGAGACCCGTCCGACCGGAAGAATGGCCTGTGAACGCGACTCGCCTGCGCGATCTGCCGTAACAACAATAACATCGGCATCGGCCTGCGCGAGCAGGGCCAGCGACAAGACAGTGGACAGCATACTTCCCCCGATCACGCCTGCACGGCGTGTAATTTACTTGTTCGCCGCGCGCACGGCATGACGCGTGCGCAGCACGTCAACAACATCTTCAAGGCTCAGACCCCGGGATTCGAGCAGGACCATAAGGTGGAATAATAGATCGGCAGCCTCGCCGACCAAGGCCTCGTCATCCTCGGAAACAGCGGCCATGGCGACTTCGACACCCTCTTCGCCGACTTTCTGTGCCGGACGCTTGGGGGCACGGGCGAGCAGGTCCCCGACATAGGAGCCTTTGAGCTTTTCTTTCTTGCGCTTGCGAATAATGGCACGGAGATGCGCCAGAAAACCCAGTCCAGGCCCCGGATCATCGCCAAAACACGTGACTGTACCGGTATGACAGGCGGGGCCTTTCGGCTTGACCTCGACCAGCAGAGTGTCCTTGTCGCAATCCTTCTGCACCGATACCAGCTTGAAGACATTGCCGGACGTCTCGCCCTTCTTCCAAAGTCGCTGTTTGGTGCGGCTGAAGAAATGAACCTTGCCGCTCTCAATCGTTTTTTCGAGCGCCTCCTTGTTCATATAGCCGAGCATCAGCACCTGGCGCGTGGCCACATCCTGAATGATCGCCGGGATCAGGCCATCGACCTTGTCCCAATCAAGTTTGTCAATCTTGATCATACGCGTATCGGAACTCCCTGCTTGACCAGATAGGACTTCAATTCGCCAATCCCGATCAATCCCTTGTGAAACACGCTGGCGGCCAGCGCCGCATCCACTCTGGCCGCATTAAACACAGTTTCAAAGTGGTCTTTTCGCCCGGCACCGCCCGACGCAATCAGCGGCGTCGTGCAAATTTCGCGGGCGCGTGCCAATTGCTCGATATCATAGCCATCGCGCACACCATCCTGGTCCATGCAGTTCAAGACGATCTCACCGGCACCGCGATCAATCACTTCGGCCAGCCACTCCATCGTCTTTCGCCCGGCCAGCTGGGTCTTCTCCGGATCACCGGTATATTGATGCACCACCCACTCGCCATCCACGACCTTGCTGTCGACACCAACGACCACGCACTGGCTGCCAAACTCATCGGCCAGATCACCGATGATTTCGGGAGTCTCCAGGGCCGGTGAATTCACCGAGATCTTGTCTGCGCCTGCAAATAGCCGCGCCCGGGCATCATCGACGGTCCGGATGCCTCCGGCGACACAGAAGGGAATATCAATCACGCGGGCGACCGCGCTCACCCATTCCGGCTCCACGGTATCGCCGCGCGCGCTTGCTGCAATATCGTAGAAGACCAGCTCATCCGCGCCCTCATCGGCATAGCGCCGGGCCAGGCTTTCGATGTCGCCCACATCCTCGTGATTGCGGAAACGGACGCCCTTGACGACCCGCCCATCCTTGACGTCGAGACAGGGAATTATGCGTCGCGCGAGCATGCCAGGGCCTCCTGGAGGGTGAAGGCGCCTTCATAGAGCGCACGACCGGAAATAGCGCCGGCGACGCCGGCCTGTTTGACCGCTTCGATATCGGCCAGGGAGGCAATACCGCCGGAGGCCTGCCAGGACAGATGCGGGTAGCGCCGGACCAGATCCGCATAAAGCTCGCTATTGGGTCCGCTGAGATCCCCGTCACGTGCAATATCCGTCGCCATGGCATGAATGAGCGCGCTGTCCGCATAAGCTGCGAGGACATCGTCCAGCGTCACGGCGAGCACGTCGGTCCACCCCTTGATGGCAGGCCGGTAAGCCCCATTGAGATAATGGACATCAAAGGCGAGATTGAAACATTCCGCGCCATACTCGCTGATCCAGCCAGTGACGGTTTCCGGGTCTGTCACGGCCAGCGACCCGATCACCAGCCGATTCACCCCGGCTTCCAGCAGTGCATCAATGTCGCTGCGCGCGCGGATGCCGCCGCCCGACTGCACGTTCAGCCCTGCACCGCTGATGGCTGCGATCGCCGGTGTCTGGCGGCGCTCGCCATCCCGGGCGCCTGCAAGATCGACCACATGCACCCAGTCACTGCCAGCGGCCTTGAAGTCCTCCGCCACGCGCGCGGGTTCATCGCCATAATCGGTGACCGCGTCGAACTTCCCTTTGAGGAGGCGAACCACGCGCCCGTCCAGCAGGTCTATGGCCGGATAAAGGATCATGATTTCAGCTCCGCGAAATTCTTCAAGATCAGCGCCCCGGCCTTGGCAGAACGCTCCGGGTGAAACTGGCATCCGGCCACATGGCCGTGGCGCACGACAGCGCTGACGGGCGAGCCATAATGGGTGGCAGCACGGGTTGCAGCGCTGACAGGCGCATAAAATCCATGGACGAAATAGACATGTGTGCCGGTCTCAATTCCGGCCAGCAAAGGATCCTCGGCAACAAGGCTGTCGAGCGTGTTCCAACCCATATGCGGCCAGACCAGCTTGTCCGCCGGCGGGAGTTTCTCGATCCGTCCGGGTATGAGTCCGAGGCATTCCACATCGCCTTCCGCGGAGTGTTCAAACAGCAGCTGCATGCCCAGACAAATACCCAGTAGCGGGCGTGCATCCTCACGCAGCGCCTGGCTCCAGCCGGAGCGGTCGAGCTGGCCCATGGCCGGGGCCGCAGATCCAACCCCGGGCAGGATCAGGCGGTCACACGCCGTCGCCGCTAACGGTTCTGCCACCACTTGATAGGCATGACCGGCGCGTTCCAGGGCGAAACGGACCGAGGCAAGATTGGCGCAGCCCGTATCAATCAGTCCGATCGCCATCACAACTGCCCCTTGGTTGAGGGCATGACATCGCTTTCAATACGGATCGCGCCGCGCAGTGCCCGGCCAAAGGCTTTGAAACACCCCTCAATCATGTGATGGGCATTTTCGCCCTCCACCTTGACGTGAATGGCTGCCTTGAGGCTTTCCGCGATCGAGCGAAAGGCATGGGCGGTCATCTCGACAGGAAAACCGCCGACGGCCTCACCCGGGATTTCACCCTCGAACTTGGCATAGGGACGGCCGGACAGATCAATCCACACGGCCGCACGGGTCTCGTCCATCGGCAATTCAAATCCGAAACGGGCAATACCGCGCTTGTCCCCCAGGGCGTCTGCAAGCGCCTCACCCAGGGTCAGACAGACATCTTCAATCGTATGATGCCCATCAATGTGCAGATCGCCCTCCACGCGGACGCGCATGGCGATGCCGGCATGACGGGCGATCTGGTCCAGCATGTGATCGAAATAGCCAATGCCGGTGTCAATCGAGACCGGCCCGGCCTGGTCCAGATTCAGCGCAACCTCAACATCGGTTTCCGAGGTCTTGCGGCGCTTGGCGGCGGCCCGGACCATGGGTGTTTGCACCACGGTTTTTTCGGCCTCAGCGCTCTGTCGGCGGACAGCCATGGCACGCTCATGCGCGTCCAGACCTTCCAGGGCGGCCAGACGCTCCACGGTTGGCGCGATCGCCCGGGCGCCGTCCCGCGTCGCGCGCAGGATTGTCGTTGTTTTCTGAAAAGCCTCAACTGTCACGCCGCCATAGGCCCGCGCCGCGCCGCCAGTCGGCAGGGTGTGATTGGGTCCCGCCGCATAATCTCCTGCGGCTTCCGGTGCCCAGGGGCCGATGAAGATCGAACCCGCATGACGCACCATGTTCGCGAACCTGTCCGCCTCCGCAATCTGCAGGATCAGGTGTTCGGCGGCATAGGTATTGGCGGCCTCAGCCATGGCATCCCGGGTCTCGCAGATAACCGTCCGCGCATTCTTCATGGCTGCCCGGGCGATATCCACACGTGGCAGTGCTGCCAATTGTTGCTCGAGTTCAGCCTCGATACGCGTGACGATATCCGATTTATCGGCGACCAGAACGACCTGGGCATTCACATCATGCTCCGCCTGGCTGAGTAGATCGCTGGCCACAAAAACCGGATCCGCAAGGGCATCTGCGACGACCATGACTTCGCTCGGACCGGCTGGAAGATCGACGGCAGGCCCTCCCGGCAGACCCGACACATAGGATTTGGCCGCCGCGACATAGGCATTGCCCGGGCCGAAAATCTTGTCAGCGCGCGGCAAGCCCCCGACGCCGAAGGCGAGTGCCGAGACCGCCTGCGCGCCTCCGATAGCGTAGATCTCGTCCAGTCCGAGAATATCGGCGGTCGCCAGCAGTGCGGCATTGACCCCCGCAGCTCCTGCCGGCGGTGCAACCACTGCAATGCGTTCCACGCCGGCCAGCTGAGCCGGAATGGCGAGCATGATCAGGGTCGAGACCAGCGGCGCTGTCCCCGCGGGAATATAGAGGCCGGCGACATCAATCGGTCCTGCCCGGCGACTGGCGGTCAGACCGGGCCAGGTCTCGACCGAATAGCCGGTATAGCCCTGCTTTACGTGGAAACGGCGCACCGCATCCGCAGCGGCTTTCACGGCTTCGGCATCGTCCTCACTAAAGCCGGCCCTGGCTTCGGCAATCGCGTTCGCAGAGACGCGGAAGTCGTCGGGCGCGAAACCATCCAGCTTCAGCGCATAATCGCGAACCGCCGGGTCACCGCCAGCGCGAATGGCGTCGACGATGGCCTGAGCGGCTTCGCCGGCATTCCCGGTTTCTTCCGGTCGTGCCAGAAAGGCCATGCGCTCGGCAGGGCTGGCTTGCGACCATTCCAGGGATTTCATCATCAGCGCATCCTCAGGCCAGCATTTTCTCGATCGGCAGAACAAGAATAGCGCGCGCGCCCTCAGCCTCGAGCGCCTCAAGCGTCTCCCAGAAGACCCGCTCGCGGCAAACGGCATGGAGGGCGACGACATCCTCTCGGCCGGCGATCTGGGCAACGGTCGGGGCGTCGGACCCGGGCAGCAGCGCCTTGATAGCTTCCAGCCTGTCAACCGGTGCGTTCAACATGATGTATTTGGTCTGGGCCGAATTGATGACACCTTCGGCACGCCGCATCAGGATTTCGGCGATCGCGTCCGTCTGCGCATTGCGATTATCCTTGCGGCGCACCAGGACGGCTTCGCTGTTAAGGACAGTTTCAAAAGCCGCGAGACCGTTGGCCTCCAGTGTTGCACCTGAGGAGACAAGGTCGCAGATCGCATCCGCGATATTGAGACGCGGTGCGACC
>JBELMP010000090.1:0-10402 GCA_042095695.1 Maricaulis sp.
ATTCCGGATTCCGACGCGGCGGTGATCGCCATGAGCGTTGCGCCTTGAGTCAGCCGTCGGCCGGAGAGGTAGTCTTCGGCGCCGGTGAGGTCTGAAATATGCCCGACAGCGACGCGCGGCGCGGCATAGGGCTGGCTGCGCGCATGGGCCGCCAGGCACTGCAGCGCATCTGTGTAATCGCTGCGGCTCTCAACAACGGGGCTACCCGAAAGCGGTTCGACATAGGCAACCGGTTCATCATTGCCGCTCGTGCTCGCGCAAGCGCCAAGCGACAGAGCTGCCAGAAGGGGAAGGGCGAGGCGTTTCATTCTACTGATCCTCATCCGCCGGCGTGCCGTTCACATTCACCGTCTGATTTGCGTTATTGGTCTGATTGATGATGATTGTGCTGTTGTAAGTCTCTTGAATATTGACGCTATTACCGATGCTGACCGCATTGATTCTAGCGCCTCCCAGCGTGCCGCCGCTGGGCAGGGTCGATCCGCCGCGACTGGCCAAGCTTCCACCGGATCGGGCGGGATTACTTGTTCCCGAACCGATAAGCTGCCCGTTGATGACGATCCGATTGCCGTTCTCATCGCGCGCCGGGGCTTCATAGGGCCGGGCGGTCTCACCGGGGGAATAGCCATAAGGATCGGTTTGGGGGACACCCGCCGTCTGGGCCGAGGCTGTGCCAATGCCGGTCAGAGCAAACAGGCTGACCATTATAAATAGACGCGATTTCATTTCAGGCTCCCGAAAACGAGGGTTTCGCAGCCTGAATTGCAACGAGGGGGCCAACCCGATTGACTGTTAATGGCGATGTCATGCCATTTTCAGAAGAATCAGTGGGTTAGCCGATTTCGGCATTCTCTCCTATGATTAGCACAGCGTTAATTTTCGCGCGGGACGCGTCGAAATTAAATAAAATTCTATTAGAATTGTCGCCTGAGAGGCGAAATGCATAAATCTATTACGCCTTTAAAATAAAAGACAAAATTCTGATTGGGTTTCAAATTGGCAAGGTCGAAATTTAACGGTTTGATTACCATGGGCTGTGCCGATTCAAGAAAAACGCGAATCCTGCGTCCCAAAAATAGAGTTAATTTCTTCCAGAAAATTTGATTCAATTAACCCCGGCTTTCGCCAAAACTTCTTTCGCGCAAAATTCGTATTTGTTTTTAATGTGATGCAAGTCTTTTACGTTCTGTAAAGCTTAACAAATCCGTGCCAATCCGCTTGGACACCGATTTGCGACCTTCCAAGTGCGAGCGGACATCCGTTCGGCAATTTGAATCGTTGGAAGGAGAACATCATGACGATCAAAAAACTCATCGCGGGCGGTTGCTCTGTTATAGCGCTTGCCGCGATCTCTGGCGCAGCCATGGCGCAAAGCCAGACCATCAATAATGTTCAGGCGAACTGGGCGCAGGCACGCGCGCAGCTCAACGCTGAGGTCGAGCACATCAATGGCGAGGTTGCCCTGACCTCGGCAGCGATCAACAACTCTTTCTCTGCCGATCTGGTTGGCGACACCCAGATCAGCAATGCGCAGTACACCTATCGTGGTTCTGATGCAGAGCTGAACGCCAATATTGACGAAGTCACGGGCGATATCTCTGCGACGGCCGCTGCGATCGGTAACTCTGCAAGCGCAGTCCTTGACGCTGACAGCTATGCTTCGGTCAACAACTATCAGCGCGCCATTGGCCACTTCAACGCTGATCTGAACATCGGTGTTGACGATGTTGCTGGCGATGTCACGGCAACGGCCGCTGCCATCGGTAACTCCCTGTCTGCAGAAGTGTCTGGTGAGGGTGCAAACCTGAACAACCGTCAGTTCTTCCGCGGAGATGCTGTTTCCGAGCTGAACGCGCACATCGAGGATGTTGCCGGTGAAGTTTCTCTGACCTCCGCTGCGATTGCCAACTCGGCATCCTTCGAGGTCGAGACGACCGAGTGGGCCAATATTCACAACTATCAGACCACGAATATCGATCCGCGCGCCTACTCCAATGTCGGTGTCGATGATGTGGCCGGTGATGTGACCTCGACCACCGCAGCGATCTCGAACTCGCTCAGCGTTTCCACCCTGCCGGGTACCGCTGACATGAATCTCAACTCTGTTCAGCTGAATGCGGCCTATACGGGCGCTGAAGCCAATCTGACCCTGACCGATATCACAGGTGCTGTCTCCGCTACGGCTGCGGCGATCGGTAACTCTGTTTCTGTCAGCAATATCACGGAAGACTTCTAGGTCTTCTCCGAAGAAGCGCGGGCAACCCTCGCAATACCAAGTCGCCCCGCTTTCCACGGCCGGTCCTTCTCCCAAGGGCCGGTCGTTTTCTTATGCCCTAAAGCTCAATTTCGAGAAAGGGTAGATCTCGCCCCTTGAACACATCCGATGGCCGCATCCCGACACGACGGGCACCCATATGAATATAGGCTGGCTCTGCATAGGGGTCCGACAGGATGGTCATGCGGCTGAGACCGCGAGCGCGCAACAAGTCCTTCGCATGGTCAAAAAGCAATTGCCCGATACCCAGCCCGATCGCTGTCGGGGCAATGAATAGCAGGTCGAGCGAACCATGCTCACTTTCCGGATCGACCTGACACACACCCAGGACTTCACCGTCTTCGCTTTCCGCGACCGTTGTTCGTCCATCCCGGATTGCGGCTTCGCAGACCTGTAAATGCGGGGCGACCGCGTCCAGAAACGCCTGGTCATAGCCCCAGACAGCTTTGGATTTGAGGCAGAGCTCGGACAGTCGATCAGCTTCGGTGGTCTTGGCAGGACGTAGTCTGGGCATCGCCTAACTCGGATTGAAAAGCAGGGTCGAGACTGTCTGTTCGCCCTCCGGAGGATGGAAGCGCTCGCTCGCATTGCCATGAGTATGCGTGATCTCGCCTACCAGTATCGATCCGTCATGGACATAAAAATCTACCCGGACAAAGTCGAAATCGCGCGCCAGCGTCTCCGCGAGCTGAAGCATGTTTTCTAGCGCCTCGGGACGGGCCCGGTCGCGGGGTGAGGCCGGACAGCCCAATGTCGTATCCAGTGCGGTCCAATGGCGGTCAAAGAGGCGAGATTCGTCCAGCTCGCGGCTCGGGTCCCACATGATCATCCGGGCATTGCCCTGGAAACAGAATACGCGGAAATCCTCGACATTCGCATTGCCGAAGGCGAGCGGCTCGACAATGATTTTGCGATCCAGGCCGCGATATTGAGGTTCGCGACTACGGCGATAAAAATCATCCTCCAGCCAGCCAATAACAGCCTCGATATCGATCGGCTCGCCGCCGCGACGAATGATGACATGTCCGCTGGAATGCGTCGGCTTGATGACACAGGAATCTGGAAACTCGAAGGTCCGGATCTCGGACTCCGAACGCAGAATGGCGATGGTCGGCACGCAATACTCGCGACCGATACGCTCAGCGATATAGGATTTCGCAAACTCCTTGTCCGTTGTCCGAACATGGTCACGGCGCGGGAAACCGGGCGCTGTCTTCTGCCGACAAATCACGTCATTGAAGCGCATCGCTTTGGAGGGCAGGCGGCCGTGATCTTTCAGGAATTTGAATTGGGCAAAAACCCAGTCCCAGAAGCGGCCGTCTGGCAAAGACCACACCCATGTCCGCATCGAGTTTCGCATAAGCGCCTAGCCCGTCTGTTGTCTCCCGCAACGTGACCTAGTCTTACGCGCCCACAGCACCATGACAATGCTTGTATTTTTTACCTGAACCACAGGGACAGATCGCATTGCGGGACACCCGCCCCCAGGTCGTCGGGTCATTCGGGTCGAGCGCGTCCGGTGTCCTGCGCAGGGTCGGCGCGACGCGCGGAGCAACGGGATCACCGCTCGCCCCTTCCATTTCATTCCGACCGGTGCGCGGATCGATATGCGTTTCCTTGATGCCTTCCGGTTGCGGCGGCGGCGTCGGCGCCCGTTCGAACCGGATCAGCATCAGCTGCCGCGTCACTTCCGAGCGCAGATTATCCATCATGCGTTCGAAGGCGGTGAAGGCTTCTGTCTTGAACTCATTAAGCGGATTACGCTGCGCATAGGATCGCAGGCCGATCATCGAACGCATGGCATCAAGGTTTTGCAGATGCTCGCGCCAGTTCATGTCGATCGCCTGCAGGAGGATGGACTTCTCGATACGCCGCATCAAATCCGGACCGGCATTTGTGGCCTTCTCGGCATAAAGCTTGTTGGCTTCGGCTTCCAGGCGTTCGCGAATTTCCTCATCCGCAATGCCTTCCTCGGCCGCCCAGTCAACAATGGGCAGATCGAGACCGAACACGTCCTTCACCTCCTGCTGGAGGCCTTCGCTATCCCAGCTGTCCGCATAGGCTTTGGGCGGGATATGGGTCTCGACGAGATCCTCGATTGTCTGGTGGCGCATGTCCTTGATGACATCGGACACGTCGCTAGCTGTCATGAAGTCGATGCGCTGTTCGAAGATCGCCTTACGCTGATCATTCATCACATCATCGTATTTCAGGACATTCTTGCGGATGTCGAAATTGCGCTGCTCGACCTTTTTCTGCGAGGTTTCCAGGGCTTTGGACATCCAGGGGTGCTGAATGGCCTCGCCTTCCTTCATGCCGAGTGTGCGCATAATGCCGTCGAGGCGCTCGGGGGCGAAAATACGCAGCAGGTCGTCCTGGACTGAAACGAAGAATTTCGAGCGACCCGGATCCCCCTGGCGACCCGTACGCCCGCGCAGCTGATTGTCGATCCGACGGCTTTCATGCCGTTCCGTCGCAAGGACATAAAGCCCGCCTGCATCCAGCGCCTGCTGCTTGCGCTCGGCCACTTCCGTAGTGATTGCTTCACGGCGTTTGGCAATCTCGTCCTCGCTCGGCTCCTGGCCTGCCTCCGTCTGGGTCTCGACCCAGTTACTCAACAGCATGTCGACATTACCGCCGAGCTGAATATCCGTTCCGCGCCCCGCCATATTGGTCGCAATGGTCACCGCGCCGGGAATGCCGGCCTGGGCAACAATACCCGCTTCCTGCTCATGATAGCGCGCATTGAGGACCTGGTGCTCGATGGGGAAGAGTTTCAGCATGTCCGGCAGCAGGCGGGCCTCGGGGCGTCCGCCTTTTTCAAACTTCTCCTCGAATTCCTTTTGATCTTTCGGATACAGATGACCCAGCGATTTCTTGAAGGTCACCTTGTCACTCAAAAGACGTGAAAGAATTTCCGATTTCTCGATTGACACAGTGCCGACGAGGACTGGCTGGCCGCGCTCCTTGCAATCGATGATGTCGTCAATGATCGCTGCGTATTTTTCATCAAAGGTCCGGTAGACCTCATCTTCATTGTCGACACGCGCGATCGGGCGATTGGTCGGGATTTCGACCAGGCCGAGCTTGTAAATCGACTGGAATTCCTCCGCCTCGGTCGAAGCGGTACCGGTCATGCCGGCAAGCTTGCCATAGAGGCGGAAATAATTCTGGAAAGTGACCGAGGCCAGCGTCTGGTTCTCGGGCTGGATGTCCGCGCCTTCCTTGGCCTCAATAGCCTGGTGCAGACCGTCTGACAGGCGCCGTCCGGGCATCATGCGGCCGGTGAATTCATCGATCAGGACAACCTGTTCTTCCTTGACGATATAGTCCTTGTCGCGCTGGAAGATTTTATGCGCCTTGATGGCCTGGTTGACGTGGTGAACCACCATCACATTGTCGACGTCGTAAAGATCGAGATCCGCCTCGATAAGCTCGCGTTCCTTGAGGATGCGCTCGATCTCTTCATTGCCCTCCTCGGTGAGGAGAATGGACCGGGCCTTCTCGTCAATTTCGAAACACTCATCCTCCAGCAACGGGATCAGGCCATTGATCGTCTTGTAGAATTCAGTCTTGTCTTCAGTCTGGCCAGAGATGATGAGGGGAGTCCGCGCCTCATCGATCAGGATCGAGTCGACCTCGTCGACAATTGCATAGGCATGCCCGCGCTGGACCATTTCCTCGGTCGAATACTTCATATTATCGCGCAGATAATCGAAGCCGAGCTCATTATTGGTCGCATAGGTGACATCGCAGGCATAGGCGGCGCGGCGTTCAGCATCGGTAACGCCCGGGGCGACTACACCGGTCGTCATGCCGAGTTTTTCAAAAACCTGTCCCATCCATTCCGCGTCACGCTTGGCCAGGTAGTCATTGACCGTCACGACATGAACACCATTGCCGGGCAGGGCGTTGAGATAGGAGGGCAGGGTTGCGACCAGAGTTTTGCCTTCACCGGTCTTCATCTCGGCGATCGATCCCTCATCGAGCACCATGCCGCCGAGCAATTGCACGTCATAGGGACGCAGGCCAAGCGCGCGAACTGCGGCCTCGCGAACCGCTGCAAACGCCTCCGGCAGAAGCGAGTCCAGCTTTTCCCCATTTTCCAGGCGCTCGCGGAAGGCTGGCGTCTTGGCCTTGAGCTCCTCATCCGAGAGAGACTGAAAATCAGGCTCCAGAGCATTGATCTTGTCGACAATACCGCGCATCCGGCGCAGTTTGCGGTCGTTCTCGGTGCCGAATAGCTTGCGAGCGATGGAGAGCATGAGTTCTGCGTCTTATCCAGTTTAAGGCCAACGGGCTGCGTGCGAGACGGCGTAATCAGGCACAGACGCTGGCATTGCTTTGAAACCTTGAGCTGACTTAAGGATGGGGGCAGATCGTGTCAATCAAGCGGCGCGGCTGAAAGAAACAGGTAAAGGGCACTAAGCGATGACGAATTCGAACATTTTTCGTACCGCAGCGGCGCTGCTACTCGTCTCAAGCCTGGTTGCCTGCGGCCCGCAACCGCGTGAGACCCCGGACGCTGTCGAGGCCGAGCCGACTGTTCTCGATCCCGAAACCGTAGACCCGGTGGTTGCCCGCGTCGAAGGCAGCATGATCCGTCGATCTGATGTTGAGCGCGAATTTGCCGCTCAGCAGGCGGCCATTGACGATGCCTCCATCATGACTTCAACCGATTTCGAACGGATCCGAGAGGAGCTGATCGATCAGCGACTTCTGGCGATCGAGGCGCGAAGCCGAGGGCTGCACCGATCCGAGGAGTCCCGTCGGCGTATGGCGCAGGCGGAAGAGCGCATCCTCTCCAATGTTCTAGTTGACGAGGTGCTGAGCTCCACCGCAACGGAGGAGGCGATCCGTCGCATCTATGACGAACAGGTCCAGCTGATCGCCCTGGGTGATGAAGTGCGCGCCCGACACCTGCTGGTTGATACCGAGGCAGAGGCGGACGCAGCAAAGCTATTGCTCGATGAAGGCGCGGATTTCGCCACGCTTGCTATCCGCATCAGCCTGGATCCGGCCACCCGTCTGGATGGCGGAAATCTTGGGTATTTTACGCGGGAGGGCATTTCCGAGCCTTTCGGCGCCATCGCCTTCGGGCTGGCGGAGGGCGAGACATCGGAACCTTTCCGCTCGGCCTTCGGCTGGCATATTATGAAGGTGGAAGATCGGCGCCGACAACCGCCCCCGACTTTCGAGGCTCTGCGTCCGCGGATCGAAGAGTATTTCAAATTCGACCAGCTTGTCGCGCTAGTCAGTGATCTGCGCGCCAGCGCGGATGTGACCCTGATCGACTTGCCGGCTCCAGAGGCTGCGCCTGCGGCCGTCGAGCCGGGCGATGAGACCCCTGGCGGCGAGATGGCCAACGACCCGGCGGGCGAGCCAGGGCCGGACAACTAGATCTGTTTACCAATATTCCACACGCTATTTTAAGGGAGCTGGTCCATCATGACCCTCAAGGACCCAAAACCGGTGCTCTATGTGGCAGCTTGCGCACTCCTGGATGCGGACGGACGCATCCTGATCGCCAAGCGGCCCGAAGGAAAGCCGATGGCGGGGCTGTGGGAATTTCCGGGCGGGAAAATCGAGCCTGGAGAAACCCCGGAGCAGGCCGTGGTGCGGGAGCTTCGCGAGGAATTGACGGTGGAGCCTTGTGAGCGCTGCCTGCACCCCTTCGCGTTTGTCTCCCATCCCTATGACGCGTTTCACCTCGTCATGCCGCTTTTTTTGTGCCGGACCTGGGATGGTTTCCCGACACCGGTGGAAGGACAGGAGATTGCCTGGGTGCGCAAGGAGCGCCTGCGTGATTATCCGATGCCGGCAGCGGATCTTCCCCTGGCGGCGGAGTTGAGGGATCGATTATGATCAAGCGCCTGACGAAATTCTGGACGGATGAGGATGCCTCCACAGCGATGGAGTATGCGATAATCGCCGTTCTTATCTCGGTCGTCTCGATCGCGGCATGGGCAGCGATTGGCGAAAGCGTCTTCGGCTGGTTCGATGATTTCGATTTCACCGGCGGCGGCGAGGGCGGTGATGCCGAAGCGGCCGCAGCGGACTAGCGCCCGGCCTTTTCGCCAAGCGAGACCTCTTCCGACCCGAGTGCCTTGGCCAGCGAATGCGTAGCCGAACCAGGTCGTTTCGGTTTCGGCTGATCCGGGTGTGGGGCCCATCCCGCGAAATGCACAATCTCAAAACTCGCGCGGACACGGCCATCGCCATCGCTGAACTGGGATTGGTAGAGCTCCGCGACGCGCTGGAAAAATCTCCGGCCGACCGGCCGACGCGAGCGCTCGCTCAGAATACTGGTCTCGCCCATGCCCCGAAGATCCTGCATCAGAGCAAAAGCATTGTCATAGCGTACAGTCACGCGATCAATGTCCGAGACCGGCAGGGCAAAGCCCGCCCGCTGCAGCAGGGCTGCCATGTCAAACGTTCCGGCGAAGGGCGAAATTCTTGGGCTGACCCCGCCAATCGTCTCGGTCTCCGCCGTCATCAGGCAGCGTCGTAACTCGGTCAGCGTCTGCCCACCGAGCATGGCGCCGGCAAAAAAGCCGTCCGGTTTCAGTGCGATCCGGATCTGGGACAGGCTTCCTGGCAGGTCATTGGTCCAGTGCAGGCCCAGCGGAGCAAGCACCAGGTCCAGGCTCTCAGGCGCAAACGCGAGAGCCTCCTCATCAATGACGCATGCTCGCGGACCGAGCTGGCCGGCAATTTTCGGTGCAATATCGCTTTGCATCCACCAGGCGATCTTCTCGGCTGCCGGGCGTTGGGCCAGCTGCTGAACCAGGCCGGGTCCGCCTCCGAGTATCGCGGCTCGCTCGAAATCTCGGGTGATGCTTTCGACCCGATCACACATATCGTCGAATGCCCGGTGCGCGAGAAAGCTGTATTTGCTAATATTGCGCGCAGCGCGATTGCGGCGCTGACGCAATAATGATCGGTCGAAAAGTCGTGGTGGCAGCTCTGACATTATACGCCCGATATACTGGCTTTGCGCGGGATAGAAAGGTTTGGGCTCGTCTTTCTCGCATGTCGGCTTCGATGCTCGACCTCGTCTGGCCGCCCGAATGTCCGCTGGGTCACGGCCCTGTCGACTATCACGGGCATTTCTCGGCAGAAGGCTGGAACCAGCTGGATTTCATTGCTGATCCGCAGTGTGCAGTCTGCGGCTTTCCTTTGCCCTATCCGGCGGGCGGCGAGAATGAGGACGGAACAATCTGTGGCGCTTGTATCGCCAAACCGCCCCGCTATGACTGGGCCCGATCGCCCCTCGCTTATAATGATGCTGTCAAACCACTTGTGCTCGGACTGAAAAACGCGGATCGCCGGGATATGTTGCGCCGCTATGCCATATGGATGCGGATATCCCTTTCTTCCCACCCGGAGCCCGACAGCCTCCTGATCCCCGTACCACTGCATTGGCGTCGCCTGCTTGCGCGGCGCTACAATCAGGCCGCGCTCCTCGCGCGGGCTCTGAGCGCTGAAACCGGCATGCAGGTCGATACATCCAGCCTGTATCGAAGGCGGGCAACGCCCAGCCAGGCCGGTCGTGGTGTGAGGGGGCGACGGCGCAATATGGCGGGCGCCTTCGCCTTGCGAGCCAAAGAGAGGATCGCCGGCCGGTCAGTGATCCTTGTCGATGATGTTCTCACCACTGGGGCGACCGTCAATGCCTGCGCACGATTGCTGCGAGGCGCTGGCGCGCGCGAAATTGGAATCGTGACATTGTGCAGAGTTGTAAGGGGCGTGGATGTCACTATCTAAGGCGCCAAAGGAGACATGCATGTCGAAAGTCACAATCTATACACGACCAATGTGCGGCTATTGCGCGCGCGCGGTTCGCCTGCTCCGGGACAAGGGGGTGGATTTCCAGGAAATCGACGCCGGTTTTGACCGAGGCCTGCGCCAGGAGATGGTTCAGAAATCCAATGGCGCCAATACCTTCCCCCAAATTTTCATCAATGATGACCATATTGGCGGTTGCGATGACATGATGGCGCTGGAACGCGCGGGCAAGCTCGACGCGCTGCTGTCGGTCTAGGTGTCATTGGCCGTGACGGACAAGCTCGCCATCGCGCTGATACAAATGCGATCGGGTATCGATCCGGTCCGCAATATCAGCGA
>JBELMP010000091.1:0-10394 GCA_042095695.1 Maricaulis sp.
CCGCGCTGGCTCGCGCAGACCATACGCGACGGGCGCTGATCACGGCCGCGTCTCACGATATGCTCGAACCGGTGCGCAAGGTTGAGGCCTTTGGGGCACGCCTTGATGACAAATATTCCCGCCAAATAGATGAAGCCGGGCGGCTATATCTGGATCGGATGCTGGACGGTGGGCGGCGTCTGCGCATCTTGATCGACAGGCTGCTGGTCTTCGCCCGCCTTGACGATGTGAGCCTGAACCGCGAGCGACAGCCTATTGCCGCCATTGTGCGCGATGTCGAGGAGCGTCTGCGCGCCGAGCTGGACGCCGTCGGCGGCGAGATCATGATAGGCCAATTTCCTGACATGCATGTTGACGGGCGAATGATGCGAATGCTGGTCTCGGAGCTTATCGAAAACGCCATCACCTATCGGGCCAAAGAGCGTGCATTGCATATTGAAATTCAATTCGAACGGGTTGAATGTGAAGGCGAAATTCGCGAAAAGATCAGTGTTTCCGACAACGGGATCGGTTTCGATCCAAAATATTCGGAGCGTATATTCGGAGTGCTCGATCGTTTGCACTCCCGCAGCGAGTATGAGGGGGCTGGATTGGGGCTTGCGATCGCGCGTAAGATCGCGGAGTTGCATGGCGGGACGCTGACCGCGTCCTCCTTGCCGGATCAGGGAAGTGTGTTTGCCCTGATCTTGCCGGTACAGGCCTAAAGGTTCACAGTCTGCACGCCGGTCGTTCTGGACGTGCCTGGCGAAATTGGGAAAAGGTCGACGCCATGAGCAACGAGCAAACGCTTTTCACGATCCTGATGGTCGATGATGATCCGGATGATCGCCTGCTGTTCAAGGAGGCATGTGAAGAGGTTCGGCTTCGTAACCCCCTGCAATTTCTAGAGAATGGCGAGCAACTAGTCGATTATCTCAAGCGTCGTGGTGACTATGAGAATCTGAAGGGTGAACCCTATCCGGGCATTATCCTGCTCGATCTCAACATGCCGCTTAAAGATGGTCGCGAGGCGCTGGAGGAGGTCAAGGCGGACCCGGAACTCCGCCATATCCCGGTCATCGTCCTGACGACCTCGAAGAGCGAGGACGATATCCTGTCCAGTTACGGCCTGGGCGCTTCCTCCTATATCGTAAAACCGATTTCCCTCGATCGTCTGATGCGTGTGGTCAATTCGATCGGCGAGTATTGGGTCCAGATTATCGAAGTTCCCGGTGGCACTGCCGCGGATGAAGAGCCGATCGACTAGGCTGATTTCCCCTTTCAGGCGAGATCAGGCGATCTTGTCGCGAAGTCAGGGTAGGTTCATAGTCTGAAAGCTCTGATCGCGGGTGATGAACCCAGGGGGAAATTATGTTCGGACGGATGGGAATGACCGGTGTGACCGTAACGGTCGCGATGGTGCTCGCTCTGGCAATACTCGTGATTCTGGGCGTCTACGCACCGCTCTGGCTACACTGGGTCCAGAACGGCGCGGATCTGATCGAGCGCGCGGTGACCTCGACCGGCTTGCCAAGCCAATACAATGTCTGGGTCGGAATTTTTGCCGCCTCGGAAGCGATCGTCATCCTGATCTTCACAATCATCGCGCGGATTATCCTGGCCATCATGCTTGCGCCGTTTTCCGAGCGCAGCCGCCGCGAAGGCGTGGGCGGGCTGCTGGCCAGTCTTGGCTCCATGACAACGTCACTCTTCCTCGCTTTCGTTCTTGGTATCTTGATGCTGGTGACGCTGGGCATTCTTGCCCCGCAAATCCTCGATAGCATGCTCGGCGGTGCCGGCTGGGTAGAGAGTCGGCTGGAGCATACCGGCCTGCCTTTCCGCTGGAATAATATCCTGCGCTTGCTGATCGCTGATGATCAGATCCTGTTGCTCTTTTTCACCATTATTGCGCGCCTGCTGCTTGCGGGGGTCGCAACCGGGCTTACCTCCGCCATGGGTGGCGGCGGGTCGCGCCGGGTTGCGCCGGTCTAGCCTGCCAAAGCTCAGCCTGTCGGTGACAGCGCCTTGGACAGGATCGGCAGGCTGATATCCATGCGATAATCGGTGGATGAGTGATTGTCGGGGAATTCCTCGTAGACGTGGGCAATGTCACGTTCGGACAAGGATTTCACGAAACGTCGCGCACCATACAGCAGATTGTATTGATCGACTGTGCCGCAATCGATGTAGAGGGCTTTCAGGCTGCGAAGCGCATCGGCGCGATCCTTGAGCATTTCGAGCGGGTCCCATTTCAACCATTCCGACCAGCGTTCGGGAATCCGTTCGCACGTGTCCGGCGTCACCGGCAGACGAATGCCAAGATAGCTGTCCGGGTCAGGGTCATAGGTCGCGGCCATGGCCAGGATCATCAAGGCATGCAGGTCGTCGCCGGAGACTTTCGGCGCCGTTTCGAAAGCCTCAACAAAAGCGGCGATCGAGCCACCATGCCGGTCGAGCCGGCGGAGTGTGTGTGCGAAGTCCGCTGCGAACATAAGTTCAAATCCCATATCGCCGGAATGGGAGGCCGCCGCAGACCAGAAGTCCGGGTAGAGCAGGGCATGGACCATGGCAGCATACCCGCCTGACGATTTCCCAAAAACGCCCCGCCGGCCCGCGCCGCCGCAGCCAAACCGGGCCTCTATGCTCGGCACGCACTCCTCGATAAGAAAATCTGCCCAATTGCCCATTGCGCTTGAATTTACGTATTGATTTCCACCCAGCCGGGTAAAGCAATCGGGAAAGGCGATGACACAGGGCGGCATCTGCCCTTCATCGATAAGCCGATCGGCACGCTCGGGCAGGTTCTCGCCGAAATTCAGCCAGGCCGTATGCTTGGGACCGCCTGACGTGAAGCCGACCAGATCGACCAGAAGCGGCAGGCCCGCACCCTCATGCTCGTGAGGAATATAGATGTCGACCCGGCGCTCGCACGGATCACCGAGCATATTGTTCGCGATGGCCGCACTGGTGATGGTGAGGCTTTCAATTCGACCGCGGGGGTGAATGGATTTCTTGGGCATCAGGGACTCCGGTCTGGAATACTGACACGGGTATGGACCCGGAAATCTGCTTCTCCAAGTCTAGTTTGAGAGCGCTTGCAGTTCTCGGCGACGAGGGTCACTGTGCGCCGATGATGATCGAAAAGACCTATATCTCCGCCAATCAACTGCTGGATGACAGTTTTCGCCTTGCGCGGCGTGTGCTCGAGAGCGGCTTTCAGCCAACGCATATCGTCGGTGTCTGGCGCGGTGGTGCACCCGTTGGGATCGCGGTTCAGGAGTATCTCGAATTCAAGGGGGTTGCGACCGATCACATCGCCATCCGTACCTCCTCCTATACAGGTATCGACCAGCAGGCAAAGGAAGTCCGTGTCTATGGCGAAGGCTATCTGGTCGACACGCTGAATGCCGGGGATCGCGTGCTAATCGTCGATGATGTCTTTGACAGCGGCCGGTCCATCGAGGCGATCCTGCGCACGCTGGATCTGAAACTGCGTCGGAACCTGCCCGCCGATATCCGTATCGCAACCGTTTACTTCAAGCCGGCCCGCAATCAGACCAGTCTGAAACCGGATTACTTTATCCATGAATGCGACGACTGGCTGGTCTTCCCGCACGAGCTCTGCGGTCTTGATGCGGACGAGATTGCGCGCAAGGGGCTCGCGGATTGAGCTTTACCAGGGGCGCCTTGACTTCAGGGCGCGCGCTCGCGACGTTCAACCAATGAGCGAAAAACATGGCAGGAGCGAAGGTGCGATAAGCGGTCATGCCGATCGGGTCGGCTATATCATCTTGTTGGTAGCAACCTTTATGGGCGCGCTTTACAGCCTGGCCTGGGCGATAGCCGATGTGCTTATCCGGATCAGCGAAACAGCCGCTGCTCGCTTTCCCCCGACAATGGTCGAATTTGTTCGCGAGGTCTCGCTGGGTCAGGAAGTTCTGTTCTTCATTGCCGTTGCCATCTCGGTGATCAATCTTGGCTTGGTTTTGCGCCGCTCGCGCTGGGCGGTGGCGGGTTATGCTTCGGCGCCGCTCCTGATCAGCCTGGACTGGATTCTCTCAGGATGGTTCGGGCTTGAAGCGACCGCCACCTCGGGGCTGATCGGTATGGTATTGGGCGCAGTTGGCTTTCTTGTGGCCTATTGGCTGAGTTTTCGCGGCGTCCTTTGGCGTCGCGGTCTCTAGGCTTCGTCCAGTCCGATATCGAAATTGGGTGCAGAGTGGGTGAGCGCGCCCACTGAGATCACATCAACACCCGTCAGCGCGATGTTGCGTACCGTGTCCAGATTGACACCGCCGGAGGCTTCCAGCGTGGCGCGCCCCTTGGCTTTTGCCACTGCGACTTTCAGATCATCCAGGTCGAAATTATCCAGTAGAATACTTTCCGCGCCGGCGGCCAAAGCGGCGTCGAGCTGATCGAGGCGGTCCACCTCGACGGCGATCCGGGTCATGTGCCCGGCATTGGATTTCGCGGCCCTGACGGCTTCGGCGACGCCGCCGCAGACCGCCACATGATTGTCCTTGATCAGAATGGCATCATCCAGCCCGTAGCGGTGCAGGGCGCCGCCGCCAGCCTGGACTGCCTGTAGTTCAAAGGCGCGAAAGCCCGGCGTGGTCTTGCGCGTATGTGCGATCGTCGCACCCGTACCGGCTATGGCCTTGACATAGCGCTGTGTGAAACTGGCAATCCCGCTCATGCGTCCGGCAAAATTCAGTGCGATACGCTCTGCCGAGAGGAGGGCGCGGGCATCGCCTTTGATACCGGCAATCACCTCACCCGGCCTGACCGGATCTCCATCCGCGACTTGCGGTGAAATGCCGGCATCGGGATCCATCTGCCAAATGGCTTCACGCAAGGGTTGGAGGCCGCAAAAAATCCCGGCATCGCGAGCGACAAAGAAGAATTTCGTAATGCGGCCGGCCGGGATGCAGGCAAGCGAAGTGACATCGCCGCGACCGCCCTGATCTTCCGCGAGCGCGCGCGTGACCGCTTCCTTGACCAGGTAGGGCGGGATTGGGTTGACCGGCATGACTTGTCCTATTCCGCTGTCAGGCTGTGTGGCAGAGCTGTCGCGTCTACCGTCCGCAGATCATCCCGGTGCAGACATGTATGCACGGCGTCTCTGTGAGATTGCGGGAAGTCCGTTCTGAAATGTCCGCCACGACTTTCCTCCCGAAACAGGGCGCCAGTGACGATAAAGCGCGCCGCCAGGAGCGCATCGGCCTGACCGTGCTGATGCTCGAGCGCGTCGATAAAATCGAGGAGCCGCCGCAGGCCGGTCTCGCTGCGCTCGACGCCACAATCGCGGCTCATGGCCTGCCGCAACTGTAGAAGCGCGGTATCCGGCAGCGGGGCGGGTGCGATCATGGCGGCCGGCCGAGGCCGGGCGTCGCCGGTCAGGGCCGGTGCGTTCGCCAGCGCGTGGGCGCAGCGGGCGGCGGCGACTAGCCCTTCGGCCAGAGAATTGGAGGCCAGTCGATTGGCTCCATGCAAGCCGCTGGATGCGGATTCCCCAATCGCCCAAAGTCCGCAAACCGATGTCCGCCCGTCAATATCCGTCCTGACGCCGCCCATGTGATAGTGGGCGGTCGGGGCGACCGGGATAGGCTGGATTCGCGGATCAATGCCGGCACGCTGACAGGCCGCGAATACTGCCGGGAAGCGGTTCGGAAAAGCCTCGCCAATCGCCTCGCGGCAATCGAGATAGGCACCCTGACCCGCCGTGTTTTGGCGATGAACGGCACGGGCCACCACATCGCGCGGTGCCAGCTCAGCCAGAGCATGAACCGGGATCATGAAGCGTTTGCCATGCTTGTCGACCAGCACCGCGCCCTCACCGCGCAGGGCCTCGGTGCAAAGCGGCGCCGGGTCGAGATCCGCATTGAGGGCGGTGGGGTGGAACTGGACGAATTCGGGATCCTGGATCTCGGCGCCGATCCGCGCCGCCATGGCCATCGCCTGACCTTGCATCCCGGCGGGCGTCGTGGTCAGGGCGAACAGGCCACCAGCCCCGCCGATGGCGAGAATGGTTTGATCGGCGTCGATCCTGTGCATCTGGCCGTCAGAGCATTGGGCGATGACGCCGGCGCAGCCCGCCTCGTCGCCGAGGAGTGTCCGGGCGGCCCAGCCATCACGGATGTCGATATGCCCGGCGGCGCGCACCGCTTCGATCAGCGTCCCCATGATTGCGGCGCCTGCACCATCACCTTTCACGCGGGCGACGCGATGGGCGGAATGAGCCGCTTCCTTGGACAGCGACCAGCGCGCGCCATCACGCTCGAACGGCGCTCCCAGCGCAGCCAGCGCCTTGACCTCGGTCGCGGCACCCTCAGCCAGGGCTTGAGCCGCCTCGCTGTCGACCAGGCCATGCCCGGCGCGAATTGTGTCTTGTGCATGCAGGGCCGGGCTGTCTTCGCCACTGAGCGCAGCCGATACACCGCCCTGCGCCCAGCCGGATGCGGCGCCCTCGCCGAGCGGGGCGCCAGTCAGCAACACGACCTCGCGCGGCGCCATTTTGAGCGCTGCCCAAAGCCCGGCAATGCCGGCACCGATGATGAGAACGGGGCGGGTCATGGCGACCCTCCTGAACTAGATGCTGACCAGGTCCACCGGCTTTTCCTGCGCGGCCGGGTCGAAGCTGGCGGGCACTTTCGGCTTGGGCAGGTCGAGCATGGCCTGGACAGACCGGCGGGCGCCCTCGATCACGGCCGGGTCCACCTCAACCTCATGCCGGTCGAAACGCAGCGCGTCATAGATGTTTTCCAGCGTGATGCGTTTCATGTGAGGGCACAGATTGCACGGACGGATGAATTCGATCTCCGGCACGTCCACGGCGACATTATCGCTCATGGAGCATTCGGTCAGCAGCACGGCTTTGCGGGCGCCGCTATTGCGCGCCCAATCCGCCATCGCTGCCGTGGAGCCTGCGAAATCGGCTGCCTGGACAACATCGAGCGGGCTTTCCGGGTGGGTGATAATAACCACGCCTGGATGCGCATCGCGCAATTCCTGCACGTCTTCGGCGGTGAATTGTTCGTGCACTTCGCAGCTGCCGGCCCAGGTGAGGATTTTTACATCGGTCTGCGCCGCGACATTCTTTGCAAGATACTGATCAGGAAGAAGAATGACTGTATCGCTGCCCAGGCTTTCGACCACTTGCACGGCGTTCGAGCTGGTACAGCAGATATCGCACTCGGCTTTGACATCTGCGCTGGTGTTGACATAGGTCGCGACGGGAATGCCCGGATAGGCCGCCTTGATGCGGCGAACATCCTCGCCGGTGATGGAGCTGGCCAGCGAACAGCCGGCTTCAATGTCCGGGATCAGCACGGTTTTTTCCGGCGCCAGGCATTTTGCCGTTTCCGCCATGAAGTGGACACCGGCCTGTACGATGACATCGGCATCGCTTTCAGCCGCCATGCGCGCCAGCGCGAGGCTGTCACCCATAAGATCGCCGACGCAGTGGAAAATATCGGCGGTCATATAGTTGTGCGCCAGGATGACGGCATTCTTTTCCGCCTTCAGCGCATTGATGGCATGGATCAGTGCCGCTTTTTGCGGCCATTCCATCGGCGTAACGACGTGTTTCACGCGCTCATAGAGGTGATCCGTCGCCGCTTTGACTTCATCCGTGTAGGGAAGGAGGTAAGAGTTCTGGTCCGCTGTGTTCGCAGTGTTGACCGCCTTGTCCCACTTGAACCCGTCCATTCGCCCCTCCTTTTTTGCTCGAAATGAGCAATAGCTGGATTTTTAGAAAAGGCGGATTGACTTCCGCCTTATGCTCGAAATGAGCCTAATCAGGTTAGTACCGATATATGCTCAAAGTGAGCAAAGCGCAAGTGCCAGATGTGGAAAACCTCGCGCCTCGCGTCTCAGGGGAGATCATCCCCTAGTCGCAGGCGAAGTGAGCGCATCATCTTGGGCGAATGTCAGAACGGCGCGGGGCTGGAAAAACTGACATGTGCGCCGCCGTCCGGATGCCGGAAGGCGAGGGTTTCGGCGTGGAGGCAAAGCCGAGCACTCGCCGCCAGGGCGCGATCATGTGCATAAAGATTATCGCCGAGGATCGGGTGGCCGAGATATGTCATGTGAACACGAAGCTGGTGGCTGCGTCCGGTCAGCGGCGTCAACTCCACACGTGTGGTCTCGACGCCGCGCTCAATGACCTGCCAGTCGGTAAGCGCTGCCTTGCCATTGACCGGATCGATATGTTGTTTGGGGCGATTGGGCCAGTCGCAGATCAACGGCTGGTCAATCCGTCCCCGGTCTTCACTGACCTGCCCCCAAACGCGGGCGATATAGGTCTTGCGGGTCTGGCGATTCTCGAATTGTAGACCGATATGGCGATGCGCATGTGCCGTGCGCGCCAGAACGATTACCCCGGATGTATCCATGTCAAGGCGATGGATAATGCGCGCGTCCGGCCAAGTCTCGCGCGCGCGACTTTCCAGGCAGTCGGCATGCTCGGCCGCGCGCCCGGGCACGGTCAGCAACCCTGCCGGCTTGTCCAGGATCAGGAGATGGTCATCCACATGGATCACGGGTAGCGGACCCGGCGGTGGCGGCGCATAGGCGAAGGGGCGTGGCGCGACCATCAGCCCGCCTCAGGCATCGCGCAGGCGCGGCGTCGCCAATCCGAGCGAGGGAAGGCCTGCAAGGGCTTCGCGACGATAACGGAAGAGTTCAGCCGGTCGTCCACCGGTCTGGCTCTCCATCTTGCCCGTGCCTTCCACGAAGCCGCTCCGGTCGAGTGCCCGGCGGAAATTCTGCTTGTGCAGCCGATAACCGATTATCGCTTCCACGCGCTGTTGCAGGGCGGAGAGTGTGAAGGTCGCAGGCATCAGTTCGAAGACGACCGGTCGGTATTTCACCTTGCCGCGCAAACGGGCCAGGGCGGTGGCGAGAATGCGCCTATGGTCCGACGCCATCATAGCACCGAGGCTTGGGCCGGTCGGCGGACGGTCGGCCTGGCCGTCGCGTGCGGCTTCATCCACAAGGCCTGCTTCAAACAACAATTCGAAGCGATCCAGCACCCGTTCCTCATTCCAGCCGGAGCCGCCCCGCCCGAAGGTCTGTTTGATGCGATCATGGCGTGATGCCCGGCGCCCGGGTGCCGCGGCTTCATCGGCCCAGGCCGACAGTCGCGGCAGGATATCGCCATCAATCATGTCCGGACGGCCATTGCGCCAATCCTCCCATGGGAAGAAATCATACCAGTCACGCCAGATGCCGCCGCCATCGGGCGGTGTCTGATGGTCCGCTGTGAGGGCGAGATAGCCGATGGAAATGATACGCGCATCATCCGTATTGCTGATCGCGGCAACGGGCGCTTCGCGACCACGGTCGCCAAACGTGTAGAGCTGTTCGACATAGCCGAGTTGGAAACGGGCCTGTTCGGCGACCCAGCGTCGCAGACCGATTTCAAATGTGCGATGTTCAGTCGGGTCGAAGGGGCCAAAGGGGAGGGCGACAGCGCCGTCCGATTGCGGAACGATCAGGACTTGTGGCTGCTCTTCATTGACGGTCAGAATGACCGCGTTCAGACCGACGACGAGCGCATTTTCCGCCGCGCTCATGCGTTTGCCTCGAAATCTGCGAGCGCCTGCTCGAACCGGTCGAGGAAGAGGGCTTGGGCGTCCTTCACGCGCAGCGGGCGGATTGCGATTTCCAGCCCGGGCGGTGGCCGTCCGAAAAATTCGACAGATTCCTCATGGCTGAAACCGGCAATCTGCGTCGCCTCGAAATAGGCGCAGATATGATCGGCCCGCTTGATCTTGCGCTTGACCTCGAGGCTGAGCCTGGGAGGCAGGCCATAGCGCAGATGAATGGCGGCTTCGAGCTTGTCCTCAAAAGCGCGATAATCGACGCCCAGCGCCGCCTTGAACGGGCTGATCATGTCGCCGATGACATATTCCGGCGCATCATGAAGAAGCGCAGCGAGGCGCCAGCGTGGATCAAGCCCGGGATAAAGCCGGTCGATAATCTCCAGCACGACAACGGAGTGTTCCGCGACCGAGAAGGCATGATCACCGCGCGTCTGGCCATTCCAGCGTGCAACGCGCGCGAGGCCATGGGCGATATCTCCGATCTCAACATCGAAGGGCGAGGGGTCGAGCAGGTCAAGCCGGCGTCCGGAAATCATTCTTTGCCAGGCGCGGGGCGGATGTGACGGGCTCGCAGCGCGTGCCATGCGCGCGTCTCCTTTGGACTTTTACCGGTTCGCGGATGTAGCAGACTGCCGCTGCCACGACCAGCGCGAGGTGCGCCAACGCGCCGCGGCTGGCGGACTGGACGGTTATGATCCCGGACGATTAAATAACCTTAATTTAATTGAGGAAAAATCAATGCCATTAACGCGTGTTGTATTGCGCCTGGGGCGCAATCCCGGTGCCGGTTTTCCCGAAGGCGATGATTTG
>JBELMP010000092.1:0-10327 GCA_042095695.1 Maricaulis sp.
TTCTTCATGCTCATTGCAGTCGCGTTGATCGCACTGGAGATTTTCTGGCGCATCCGCAAACAGCAGGGTTATGATTTTGGGAGTTTCGGATCGACCTTGGTGATCTTCATCGGCCAGGCCCTGAGCTCGGCGGCCTATGCCGGCGTGATAACCCTGGCCTGGACAGCCGCTTATCAGATTGCGCCCTTTCAATGGGATATCAGTGATTGGAGAGTCTGGCTGGCCGCCTTCTTCCTGGTCGAGTTCACCTATTACTGGCAACACCGGCTGAGCCATACTGTGCGCTGGATGTGGGCGACGCATGCGGTCCATCACTCACCCAATCAATACGTCCTTCCGGCCGCCTTCCGGCTAGGCTGGACCGGTGTCCTGTCCGGTGGCTGGCTGCTGCATCTGCCGCTCTGCCTGCTTGGCTTTCATCCGGCAATTATCGCCACCATCCTGGTGACCACGCTGCGCTTTCAATTTTTCCTGCACACGGAAAATATCGGTCGTCTCGGCCCGCTGGAGTGGGTGTTCAACACGCCCTCAAATCATCGCGTGCATCACAGCTCGCAGCCGCATTATCTCGACAAGAATTTCGGGAATGTCCTGATGATATTCGACCATCTTTTCGGATCCTATGCCGCTGAGAAACCCGGTGAGGAAATCCGGTATGGCCTGACCGATCCCTTTGTCTCCAAAAACCCGTTCTATATCGCAACCCGCGAATGGATCCGCATGGCCAAAGAGGTGCGCAATGCCTCGTCCTGGCGCGCGGCATGGGCAAGCCTGTTCGGCCGCCCTGCGCCAAGCGATGAGCAGAGCCTGGAAGCACCGACATCTCGCCCAAGCCTGACGCCCGAGGAGGCGACAATCCAATGATGAGTTCAACCCATATGCCGCCGACAGCATCGCCGCTCGATGCTCTTGCCGCACGCTTGTCCCGCTTTCGTCGAACTGGTTCCTTCATGACCCGCCCCCGTCACACAATGGAGGCTGCACGCGCACTGGTGCGCAAGGCCGACAGTTTGCAGGAACAGAGTGCTTCGGGCTGCTCGACATCAGCGCGACAGGCGATCACCGCGCTCGACGCAGCGCTTAATGCGGTATGCCAGCTCGAGGTCGATCTGGAAATTCTCTCCTGGCATTTGCGATTGGCCAAGGCGCTTTATGAATTTGGCTGGTGTTCCGGTTCTGTGCAGGCGCTCGAAAAGGCGCTGGCGGAGTGTGAGACCTGCCTGACAAATCCGGGACTTGAACTGACGCCGGAGCTGCGTGCCACCTTCTGGCGTGTGCAGGGCGATATCTATTCCGAACTCGGTCATCTACGCGATGACGCCCAGGCCTTCCGTTGCGCAATCCGGGCCTATGGCGCTGCCGAGAGCGAGATGGCGCCCGCCACCAGCCCGGAGGCGTGGGCCTGTGTCCAGAACAGCATCGCACACTGCTGGGAGGAATTGGCGGATCATGCCTATGGCGATCAGGCGATCTGGAATGCGCTGGAAATCTATGAGCGCCTCGCTCTTGCCTATACGCGACAATGCCGCTTCGCCCTCGCCAATCTGACCCGCCGCAAGGCCGATGCACTCCGCGAAACTCTGAACGGGGTGGTTTGACCTCTCATCCGGCGCCTCGTTTTCTTTCGCCCCCACTTGTTGCCGCCCCGGAATAACCGTATGCCGGTTGCGGGAGACATCGCAGCTTCGGCTGCCACCGCAGGGGGATTATATGCGGAAAACTGCATTTGCATTGGCACTGGCGGGCCTGGCGGCCTGTGAGACTCAATCCGCAGCGATCGGGGCGGTGCAGGACGGCATGGTCGAACCGGCCATCCCGCATTTCGCGGGCGAAGTCGGCGCGACCGGGGCGGCGGTCGCCTTCGAGTTTGACCTGGATGCCGACGAGATCATCACCTTCTTCACCGAGTCGGATGAAAATTTCGACACGGTGATGAGCATCAGTGATGCCATGGGCAACGCGCTGGCCGAGAATGACGACCGTGCGCCCGGTGACCTGCAATCCCTCATCGTATTCCGCGCGACGCAGGCTGGCAGCTATACCGTCAATATCGCCGGTTATGGCGGCGCCTCAGGACGCTTCGACCTCTATGCTCAACCCGGACTGGATACGGGGCTGTCCGCCGAAGCGCGCACACTGATCGATGCCGTCGTCACGATCAGGGAGAATGTCCGGTGGCGCTCCCAGGCGCTTGATCTGGAGGCTGGCGATGTACTGGTCGCGACGACGGTTGCGCTGGATGATTACATGGATACCACGCTGGCGCTGTTCGGCCCGAACGGAGAGATCATCGCGCAGAATGATGATCGCGGTGACGGTTCGCTGAACTCGCAGATCGTATTCGAAATCCTCGAAGATGGACCGCATGCGCTGGAGCTGGACTCCTTTAGCGGGTCGGATGTCGGCGATGTCGCGCTGTCCATCGCGATCGATCCGCTCGCCGAAGCGCCGTTCAACTTCAGTGCCGTCGAGGGCGAGAACCCGCAGATCTATGAGGGCGAGATTAATAATCAGACCCTGACCCAGAGCTTCGATGTCGCGCTCGCGGCGGGCGAAACGGTCTACGCTTTCAGCGATACGATCAGTGGTGATCTCGACATCGTCTCGCGCCTGCTGGGACCGGACGGGTTTCCCGTCGCGCTCAATGATGATCGTGGCGACGGTTCGCTGAATTCGGCATTTGCCTATACCGCGCAGGAGGCCGGAACTTATACAGTCGTCATAGAGCGCTATCGTGGCGGCGAAAGCGCCGGCGAGTTCCGTCTTTCTGTTTCCCTGGTCAGCTCGGATATCGTCACGACACTTCAGGAGATCCGAGAAAACGTTGTCGATTTGAGTGGCGAAACACGCTCCCTGACGACCGAGGATTTCGTCGTTTACTACACGCTCGAGGGCGAGGACGCGACCAGCGAGGCCTATGCGGTAACGGTCGGCGAGGCCCTGCAGCACGCCTATAGCGAGCAGGTCGGTCGCATGGGCTGGTCAGAGCCGGTTCGCGATGAGGACGGGCTTTATCGCGCCTTCATCGCCGACGCTGATGGCTCGATGGGTGTCACCTACCCGGTCGAGACCGTGTTCGATAATCCCCATACCGCGGATGTCCGCGAGGGACTGGCGTCGCGCACGGTTTTCCTCATCGAGAATGATTTCGTCGGCTTCGAGGACAAGGAAGCGCCGATCGACAGCCTGATGCGAGCCACGGCGACCCATGAATTCAGCCATGTGGTCCAGTTCGGTTATGACAGCGAGGAGGCGCTGGACTGGCTCTATGAGTCCACCGCGTCCTGGATCGAGACCGTCACTGTCGGCCATCACCAGGATGCCACCGACTATACTGAAACCGATTTCGAGACGCCGGGTCTGTGCTGGACGACCACGGAAGGCGGGTATGACTATTCCCAGTGGACCTTCCTGCAATCCCTGGCGGACATTTATGGCGAGGACATTGTTGCCCGGATCTGGGCGAATTCGGTTGCGATGGATGGTTTCGAAACAGTGTCAGCCGAGCTGGAGAATGAGACCATCCCGGAGGCGATTGCGCGCTGGCGTGCCCAGAATTATGCGCTCGACTATGAGCTCGCCCCGCTCTTCCCGAGAACGGTTGATGTAACGCATCGTTTCCGCCAGCCGGGTCGCTGGACCGCCAAGGGCGGGCTGGAAGAATTGGGCGCAAACTTCATCGAACTCGAAATCGACGGCGTGTTCAGCTTCACGCTGACCGGCATTGAGGGGCTGGAACTCTATGCGCTGGCTGTCCGCGACGATGAGGTCGCGCTCATGCCGCTCGCCGCAGGCGACGGTCTGGATACATCCAGCTATGACCATGTCGGATTGATGGTGTTCAACAGCAATATGCCGGATGCGCCCGGTGCCTGTTCGGGCACGGGTTATGGTCTGACCATTGCCGCCGAAAGCGGTTCGGCACCGGACATCATACATCGCTTTGATGCGACACATTTCCAGCCGCCGACCGAGCCGGACGTGGAGGCGGAATAGGCTGGGACCGGCAGGCTTTGTACAGCTGGCGTCTTGCCGGACGTAGATAATCAGCCTTCAGTGATGTCGGCGCTGTCGCGACGGGGCCGCACTGACATCACTGGAGGGCGTGATGAGTGACGACACATCCGAGTTCACCAATGGCCCCGTGCCCGATGAGCGCACGGTTGCTTGGCCTCGAGTCGCAGCGATTTCCGCCATGGTCGCCTTCTCGCTGCCGACCTTTATTACCGGTCTTGAAGTGGCCGGGTCGACAACGCCGGAGCGAACCTTCCTGGCGCTCGGTATCGGCTCGATCATCCTGACAGTGATAGCGACGCTAATGGGCATTATCGGTGCCAAGACACGCCTGAATTCCTATCTCCTGGTGCGCCTGGCTTTCGGGGATCGCGGCGCTGCCCTGGTCAATATCGCCTTTGCGCTTTCCCTTCTGGGCTGGTTCGGTGTGAATATCGATCTCTTCAGCGCTGCGGTCGCAGAGCTGAGCCAGGCAGTGCTGGGACAATCGGTGCCACGCATTCCGGTCGAGATCGGTGCCGGCCTGCTGATGACGCTGACAACGGTTTACGGCTTCAAGGCCATCAATTCGCTCTCTGTCCTGCTGGTACCGGTGATGGCGCTGATCACCGCGCTCTTCTTGATGTCGGCCGTGGGCGTCGAGCTTTCGACCAATCGTCTCCTCGGCGATGGCGAGCCGGTACCGCTGGGCTATGCCATCTCCGCGACTGTGGGCGGGGTGATTATCGGTGCCATCATCCTGCCGGACATCACCCGCTTCTGCCGCAGCTGGCAGGGCGCATTAATCACCGCCCTCCTCGCCTACCTCATTATCGAGTTGATTGTGATGGGGTCCGCCGCCATGGCCGGACTGGCCAGCGGCGAAGCCGATATCCTGCAATTACTGGTCGGCACCGGCTTCGGGCTTGGGGCCTTCATCATCGTGATCGCCGGTAGCTGGGTGCTGAACTCCCTCAATCTCTACTCAACGGTACTGAGCGTCGAGGCGAGCTGGCGCAAACTCTCCTCCCGAACACTGACCCTGATCCTCGGCGCGGTAGGCATTTTCGCGGCTTTCTTCAATATTCTCGACGCCTTTCTGACCTTCCTGATTTATCTCGCCGTTGTATTCGTCCCGGTTGCCGGCGTCATCATTGTCGACGTCTTCCTGGCAGCGCCTTCGCGCTATCGCGATCCCGATTTCGAGACCCGCATCGCCACCAACAGGGCCGGGCTCGGCGCCTGGATTCTCGGTGCCGGCTATGCCGCGGCAGACCTGAACTTCACAATTCCCAGCCTGAGCGGCGCCGTGGTTGTTGATGCGGTTATTGCGACCGGCCTCGCCTACCTCCTGCTCAGCCGGATTTGGCCGCGTCGTGACCAGGAGGACAGGATTTGAGGATTGGCATCGATGTCGGCGGCACGCATACCGATGCCGTGCTTTTGAACGGGGATAGGATCGAGACAACGATCAAGGCCCTGACAACGGCCAATGTCACGGATGGGGTCATCAACGCCCTGCGCCGGATCCTGGATGATAGCGGGCTTGCCCCCGCTGCTATCTCCGCCGTCATGATTGGCACAACCCAGTTTACCAATGCCGTGGTCGAGCGCCGCAAACTCTCACGGGTTGCCGCTATACGGATTGGCCTGCCCTCCGGCCGCGGCCTGCCGCCGATGACGGATTGGCCCGAGGACCTCGCGGCAGCCCTGGGCCGCGAACATTACATGATCGCCGGCGGTTATCTGTATGATGGCTGGCCCCTGGCGCCGCTCGACGAGTATGAGATTGATGCGGTGATCAATTCGCTCAAGCAAAGCGGTACACGCGAAATCGCCATCGCCTCGGCGTTTGCGCCCATGAATGCCGACCCGGAAATCCAGCTCGCCGAAGCGCTTCAGGCAGCCCTGCCCGAGGCGCGAATTTCCATGTCACATCAATTTGGCCGCCTCGGTCTGCTGGAACGCGAGAACGCGACCCTGCTCAATGCTGCCCTGCTGGATTTCGCGAGCGAGGTCGTTGCGGCCTTCGCGACCGCAATCGTGGAGCTCAAACTCGATTGCCCGGTCTTCATCAGCCAGAATGACGGCACTTTGATGAATGCTGATTTTGTGCGGCGCTTTCCAGCGCTGACCTTCGCCTCCGGCCCGACGAATTCCTTGCGCGGCGCCGCCAAATTGTCCGGCCTGAGCGAGGCTATCGTGGTCGATATTGGCGGTACGACATCCGATATTGGCGTGCTTCAGAACGGGTTTCCGCGCGAATCCAATGCCGTTATCGAGGTAGGCGGCGTGAGGACCAATTTCAGAATGCCGGACATTCTCGCCGTCGGCCTTGGCGGCGGCAGCCTTGTCAGTGCGGATGGTGAGACGCTGGGCCCGCAATCGGTCGGTCATAGGCTGGTCAGCGAGGGCCGCGTATTCGGCGGTACTGTCTTGACGGCGACAGATATTGCCGTGGCCAGTGGCGTTGAGGGCGTCGGCGATCCGCAGCAGATTGCCGACTTGCCGGAGACGGTGCGCATAGCGGCACGCAAAGAGATCAAGCGCCTGCTCGACACCAATATCGATCGCATGAAACCAAGCGCAGACCCGCTCCCGGTCATCCTGGTTGGCGGCGGCGCGGTCCTGGTGACCGAGGCGCTGGACACGGCCGCGCGATTGTTACGCCCGGAAAATGCCGGCGTGGCCAACGCGATCGGCGCTGCTATTGCGCAGATCGGCGGGGAGGCCGAGCGCCTGGTGAATTATCGCGAAACGCCCCGCGAAACAGCGATTGCGCAGATCACGCGTGAAGCCAGCGAAAATGCCATCGCAGCGGGCGCGGACGCGGACAGCCTGCGCGTGGCGGATACTGAGGAAATCGCCATTCCCTACATGGATGAAGGCGCGATGCGCGTCCGCATCAAGGTGATCGGCGATATTGCGGTCCTGGCACAGGCCGAAGGAGGCGCGGCATGAAGATCGGCTGCGAACATCTCGATGATCTATCCTTGGGCGCTGTGTTCCTGGCAACCGGTGGCGGCGGCGATCCCTATGCGCCGAAGCTCGTTACGGACCAGGTTCTCAGCGCACACGGTCCAATCGATCTCCTGCCCGTCGATGCGCTTGATGACGAAGCCTTCGTCGTCACCATTGGCAGCGTCGGCGCCCCAACGGTTAGCCTGGAACTTCTCCCATCCGTTGATGAAGCCGCAGAGACCCTGGCGGCCTATCAGGACCTGGTCGGCCGTCCTGTCGATGCGGTGGTATCCTTCGAGATTGGCGGTGGCAACTCACTCATCCCCATGATGGCCGCGGCCGTCCACAATATCCCGGTGATTGATGGCGACGGTATGGGGCGTGCCCTGCCCGAGGCACAAATGATGACTTATCCGATTGCCGGAATTGCGCCGACACCGGCCCTGGCGCGGGATTATCTGGGGGGGATCACCACCTTCACCGCGCCGACCACGGAAATTTATGAGCGCCAGGTCCGTGCCATCGCCCTGTCCATGGGGGGCATGATCACCACGGCAGAGCATCCGATGACCGGGGCTCAGCTCAAATCATGCATCATTCCGGGAACGGTCAGCTTTTCTCTGGAAATCGGCCGCACCCTGCGGGAGAAGCGCGGCCAGGCCGAAACCCTGCTCGCGCCGCTGCAGGAGGCATTCCGGACATCCGTCTATGGCGAGTGCCGGCTCCTGTTCAGCGGCAAGGTGACCGACAAGGCGACCCGTATCATTGGCGGATTTGATATCGGAACCGCAATCATTGAAGGCTTTGGCGCGTCCAAATCGGTATTGGAGATCGCGATCAAGAATGAATATCTGGTCGCACGCCTGGATGGTGAGATCCTCGCCTCCGTGCCGGATCTGATTACCATCGTCGATCAGGAGACCGGGACCCCTATCAATGCCGAGCGTTTGCGCTATGGCCAGCGGGTGAGCGTTTTTGCCGTCGGCTGCCCGGACTTCTATCGCAGCGAGCGGGCGCTCGAGGCCGCAGGCCCACGCGCATTCGGCTTCGATTTCGACTTCATTCCGCTCGAAGAGCGCGCGGCGGCATCCTAGGCCACCGGCACTGGGGGCGAGCCGGAGCAGACTTGCCTTCGCGGGCTAATCGGGCGAGCCTGTCCGGATAAGAGGGGGAAAGCATGCGGATTATCTTGTTGGCGCTTGGCGCGCTCGCCATTCTGATTGCCGTCCTGGCCTATGGTCCAGGATCCCTCCCCGCCCAGTATTTCGCGCCACCGGCCACCGACCCGGCACTCGAAGCGCGCTTCGAAATTCGCTCGGCGATCGCTGCGACTGAGCGCGAGGACTTTCATGGCGCCGAGGATCTTGAACCGGGACCGGATGGCCGACTTTATGCCAGCCTGGCCGATGGCCGTATCATGGCACGCGATGCCTCTGGCAGCTGGAGCGAAGCATTGCGGACCGATGGTCGACCGCTCGGCCTGGCCTTCGGCCCGGATGGCAGTCTCTTCATTGCTGATGCCGAGCTCGGCCTGCTGCGGTTTGCGGAGGGAGAGCTGGAGACCTGGATAGATGGAACGCCGGACGGCGAGCTGGTCTTCACTGACGATCTGACCGTGCTTGAAGATGGCCGCATCATCCTGACCGACGCCTCCTATCGGCATCGCTATGGGGCACACATCCAGTCCTTCCTCGAGGCGGATCAGAGCGGGCGTGTCATCCTGGTCAGCGGACCAGGCGAATATGAGGTTGTGGCTGACGGTCTCGCCTTCATCAACGGGGTCGATCATGATCCGGAAACGGGTCTGGTCTATATCAATGAGACCTGGGGCGGTCGTGTATGGCGGTATGATCCGGAGAGCGGCGAGATTGCGATTTTCATCGAGGGGCTGCCGGGCTATCCGGACAATCTCGAATTCGATACTGCAACCGGCCTGATCTGGGTGGCCATGCCATCACTTCGTGCAGCTGATCTCGACGCTCTGCACGCCCGGCCGTTTATCAAACGCCTGAGCTGGCGCTGGATCCAGCTGACCGGCCTGCCCGAACTCCCGCCCCGCCCGGCTCTCGCTGCCGCCTTTGATCGCGATGGCGCGCTTGTTCATGCCCTGCGCGGCCCGGATGAGGATGCCGAAGGGATCACGACAGTCCTGCTATGGAACGAGCAGATATTCTCCTCTGGCCTCGATCGGGACGGCATCACCATTTTCGACACTTTGCCGTCGAACGAACCCGAATAGCGGAAGCAGTCTTTTTCCGAACGCGCACTTAATGGCCAGGCTGGCCGCGATTATATCGATCTCGTCACAAGAACGGAGGTCATCATGCGTTATGCCAGCCTGTTTATCGCAATCGGAATTCTCTCGGCCATTCTCACGGTTCATCTCGCAATGCCGGCCGGCAATTCGCTGTTTATCTAGACACAGCTGCTGTCCATGTGATTGCAGGACTGCGAAATGCCCGGATTCTTGATATGCACTGGCCGTGGAGGAGATGCCCATGGCCCGCTACACCATCGCTGCCCTTTATCACTTCGCGCCATTGCACGCGGATGCGCGCTTGCAGGACGAGATCAAATCGGTCTGCGAAGCCAATGAGATTTGCGGCACCCTGCTGCTGGCCTCCGAGGGTATCAATGGCACGGTCGCCGGCAGCGCGGCTGCAATCAAAAATCTTCTTTCTTTTTTGCGAAACATTCCGGGCTTCGCCAATCTCGAGCACAAGGAAAGCTGGGCCGAGGAACAGCCATTCCTGCGCATGAAAGTGCGGCTGAAAAAGGAAATCGTCACCATGGGCATTCCCGGTGTCGATCCGAATGATGTCGTCGGCACCTATGTCGATCCAAAGGACTGGAATGATCTGATCACCGCCGATGATGTGGTGACAATCGACACCCGCAATATGTATGAGATCCGCATTGGCAGTTTCGCAGGTGCCATCAATCCGCAAACAACGAATTTCCGGGAGTTTCCGGACTGGTTTCGCAAGTTTCGCGAAACCCGCCCGAACGCCAGGATAGCCATGTATTGCACCGGCGGTATTCGCTGTGAAAAATCAACGGCATTCGTAAAGAATGAGGGCGTTGATGAAGTCTACCACCTGAAGGGCGGAATTCTGCAATATCTGGAAGATGTCCCCGAAGAAGAGAGCCTCTGGCGCGGCGAATGCTTCGTCTTTGATCGCCGGGTCGCGGTGAAACATGGTCTGGAACTCGGCAGCTACACGCTCTGCCATGCCTGCCGCGAACCGCTGGGACCGGAAGACCTGAAATCAGAACACTTTATCCCCGGCATCGCCTGCCCCTATTGCCACGATAAGCGTAGCGAGACGGACCGCGCGCGGTTTGCCGAGCGTGAACGTCAGGAGGAATTGGC
>JBELMP010000093.1:0-10362 GCA_042095695.1 Maricaulis sp.
GCGGAATCGGTGGTCGCGGAAGTGCGTCGCCAGTTCAAGGAGATCCCGGGCATCATGACGTTCGAAGCCAAGCCGGATTATGGCAAGGCCGTAGACATCCTGACCAAGTCGGCCATTCGCGAGATGATTGTGCCATCGCTCCTGCCGGTGCTGTCACCGATCGTGCTCTACTTCGCGATTGATCTGTTAGCTGGCCAGGAACAGGCCCTCGCGGCCGTCGGTGCCATGCTGCTTGGTGTCATCGTCAACGGGCTCTTCGTCGCCGTCTCCATGACGGTGGGCGGTGGCGCCTGGGACAATGCCAAGAAGTATATCGAGGATGGCAATCATGGCGGCAAAGGGTCTGAAGCCCACAAAGCCTCCGTGACCGGTGACACGGTCGGTGATCCCTACAAGGACACGGCTGGTCCGGCCGTCAATCCGATGATCAAGATCACCAATATCGTGGCACTTCTGCTGCTGTCCTTCCTGGCGAGCTAGGCAGTTGCGTGGAGCGGCTCTGCCGCTCCGCCAGCCATCAGGTAAAAGAAAACCCCGGTCCGCATGGGCCGGGGTTTTTCTCTGCCAGGTTTTTCTCTGCCAGGTTTTTCTCCGCCAGGGTCTTTTCAGAAGAGCAGCCTGTCTGCGGCTATTCGTTCCGGCGTGGGCCGCCGGCGCCGCCAGGCAGGTTTTCCTCACCGGTGAACTGGTCGGTTGGCAGGGTGCCAACATTGCCGAGGATCTGCTCGAGGATGGAGAGCTCGCGTCCGCGTGTCGGCGTTTCCCCATCCGCATAGGCGACGACGCGGCCGTCTTCCAGGCCATATTCCTCGACCTCGGAGACGATGCCGTTATCGTCAAAAGTGACGGCGATGACGCGTCGATCACGGGTGGTGGGCCGCAGATAGGCGATCGATTCCCGCGTTGAGGAGATATAATACCAGGTATTCTCCTCGAACACGCCACGGGTCGACGGATTGCCGAACCGGCTCAACACGGTTTGCTGAGTGTCCTCGGCAGGTGTGATTACCGGCTCCTCATCGATGCCATAGCGATGCCCGTGCGCGCGTAACGCCGGGTTACATGCGCTTACGCTCACGGCCAGTGCCAGAAAAATTGCGGTGCTACGCACTTTACGGATCATCTATCACTCCTGCGGGGTTGCCCCTGCCTGTACACTCGCCTTGACCTACATGGGCACCAGCTTAGCTTCAAGCGCGAAGATTAGGGAGCCCCATTTGCATGTTCGGCAATTTGTTCAAATCCCGTTCGGAAAAGCGTATCGCCCAGTCGCTCTATGATAGTTGCGTCAGGGCTGCCCGCCAGCCCGCATTGTATCTGGATGATGGCGTTCCGGACACGCTGGAAGGGCGGCTGGAATTGATCATGCTGCACACGGCGCTCCTGATTACCGAGCTGAAGGCAAGTGGCGGTGAGGCGGGCAGCGACCTGTCCCAGGAAGTCTTCGATGTGATGTTTGATGATTTTGACGCGGCTATGCGCGAAATGGGCGTCGGCGATAGCGGTATTGGCAAGAAAATCCGTTTTATGGCCGAGGGGTTTTACGGTCGGGCGCGGGTTTATTCGGCAGCTCTGAAGGGCGAGGGCGAAGAATCGCTGGAGGCGCTGCTGCGCCGCAATGTATTCGCCAGCGAGGCACCGGTCGCTGCAGAAAATCGACTTTCCCTATACGTCAAGAAAAGCGCGGAAATACTTGCCCAGCAAGGCTTTGACGGCTTGCGAAGCGCCGCCGAGGCAGGCTTCCCCGTCGCTGAGGTGCAGAGCTAACGTCTTGCATCGCCACCCCCTTCGGTTAAGTTCCCGCTGACTTGGCGGTGGGAACCGTCGTCAGAGGGGCACAACCTTCTTCCATGGCAGGTATTCAGACTATTTCCATTGACGCGATGGGCGGCGATCTGGGACCGCGTGTCGTCGTCGAGGGTATTGATCATGCGCTCAAGCGCTGGCCCGAGCGGCAGGCTCGCTACCTCATTCACGGACACGAGGATCAGCTCAAGCCCTTGCTGGAGGAATTCCCGGCGGCGGCGGCTGTCAGCGAATTGCGCCATTCGGAGACGACGGTCGAGATGACGGACAAGCCGAGCGAAGCGGTGCGACGTGCCCGCGGCTCGAGCATGTGGAATGCCATCCAGTCGGTCAAAAGCGGTGAGGCGGGCGCCATAGTGTCCGGCGGCAATACCGGCGCTCTGATGGCAATCTCCAAGGTCATCCTGAGAATGAAAAAGGGCATTCATCGCCCGGCGATTTCCGCGAATTGGCCGACGCCAAAGGGCCATACTGTGGTGCTTGATGTGGGCGCCAATGTGCAGTGTGGCGCGACCCAGCTCGTGGAATTCGCCATTATGGGCGAGGCCTATCACCGAGCCGTGTTTCGCAGTGAACGGCCCAAGGTCGGCCTGCTGAATGTCGGGCAGGAAGAGCTCAAGGGAAATGATGTTGTCCGCGAGGCCGATGGCCTGATCCGGCAGTCGAAGCTGGATATGGAATATATCGGCTTTATCGAGGGGAATGATATTTCCGCCGGCGATCTCGAAGTCGTCGTCACCGACGGCTTCACCGGCAATATTGCGCTGAAAACCGCCGAGGGTACGGCCAAGCTGGTCGGGGGCTGGGTGCGCGAGGCGCTGACCAGCAGCTTCATCGCCAAGCTGGCCGCTGGATTGCTCTCCCTGGGCGCGCTCGATCAGCTGCGCCGTCGGATGGATCCCAAATATATCAATGGCGGCGTGTTCCTGGGTCTCCAGGGCATTGTCGTGAAAAGTCATGGCGGTGCCGAAGGAATGGGCTTTGCCTCGGCGATTGGCCTGGCCTATTCCATGGCCGAAAGCGATTTCATGGCCGAAATCCGTCGCAATCTCGACCGGCTGGAAGAGCTGGAAAAAGACGAGGTCGCCGAAGCATCATGAGCGAGATGGCCGTGCGCATTGCCGGTGTCGGGTCGGCCCTGCCGGCCCGCATTCTGACCAATGATGAACTCGCCGACATGGTCGACACATCCGATAGCTGGATCCGCGAGCGTACCGGTATTCGCCAGCGCCATATCGCGGCGGAAGGCGAAACCACATCCGATCTTGCCGAAGGGGCCGCGCGCCGCGCGATCGAACATGCCGGCATGGCCGCGGATGATATCGATCTGATCGTCATGGCGACCACGACACCGGATTTCACTTTTCCGTCCACCGCGACTGTGCTGCAGGCCAGGCTTGGCATCACCCAGGGGGCAGCCTTTGACGTGCAGGCGGTTTGTACCGGCTTTATCTATGCGTTGAGCGTTGCAGAGAGCTTCATTGCGCGCGGTCAGGCCCGCAATGCGCTGGTCGTCGGAGCGGAAACCATGTCCCGCATTCTCGACTGGACCGACCGGGCGACCTGCGTGCTTTTTGGAGACGGGGCCGGGGCGGTGGTGCTGTCCGGTGATGCGAAGACCGATCCGGAATCCGGCATATTGGCCACATATCTGCGCTCCGATGGTCGTTATAAGGACCTGCTGCATGTCGACGGGGGACCGTCCTCGACCCAAACGGTCGGTCAGTTGCGAATGACCGGCAATCAAGTATTCCGTCATGCCATTACGAATATCTCGGAATCCATGACAACCCTCTGTGATCGTGCAGGTTATTCCATTTCGGACATTGACTGGTTTGTGCCGCATCAGGCCAATCAGCGCATTCTCGAAGGCGTGGCGCGCAAGCTTTCCATTCCTCCGCATACGGTGATTTCGACCGTCGCTGATCATGGTAATACCTCAGCTGCATCCGTGCCACTTGCGCTTGATCGGGCCGTCGAGGACGGCCGCATTAAACGCGGCGATATGATACTGATGGAAGCGCTCGGCGGTGGTTTCACCTGGGGTGCAGCGCTGGCGCGTTTCTAGTTTTGGCAGAAAAATTATTTTTTATCGCGTCGAACCAAGACCTTGGCGTTGACGTCACGGCCATCACAGGCGTAGCTTAGCGTTATCAGTCTGGGGAATATGATGTCTGAAAAAACTCTCACGCGTGCGGATCTGGCAGAAGCTGTTTACCGGGAAGTCGGTCTTTCGCGACAGGAGTCCGCGGATCTTGTCCAATCTGTTCTCGGCATGGTGTCGGACACGCTGGCCAATGGCGAATCTGTTAAGCTTTCGTCTTTCGGCTCTTTCCTGCTGCGGGACAAGCGCGGTCGTGTCGGCCGCAACCCCAAGACTGGTGTGGAAGTCCCGATTGAGGCTCGCCGCGTGCTGGTGTTCAAACCGTCGCACGTTTTGAAGGAGCGCGTCGACTCGTCCCTGTCCAAGGATTAAGCCCGGCTACACAGCCTGGTCTCTAAGGGGGCGATGACTGACGCGAAGAACGCATGTCAGTCGTAGAAAAATCGCCGGATGCCTTTCGCACTATCAGCGAAGCCGCTGAGGAGTTGGGTGTGCAGGCGCATGTACTTCGTTTTTGGGAAAGCAAATTCACACAGATCAGCCCATTGAAACGGGCTGGAGGGCGGCGGTTCTACCGACCGCAGGATATCGCCCTGCTGCGCGGGGTGAAGCGGCTACTCTATGATGATGGCTATACCATCAAGGGCGCCCGCAAATTCATCAAGGATAATGGCGTGGCATCAATCGTCGAATTGGGCAATCAGCGCGACATGCCAAACGAGCTGGCGCTGGATCGTGCAGATGCCGAAACCGCCCCAGCGCCCCGAAAGACGGTGCATCGTCCGGGCAATGAGGGGCGCGAAATCGGCGATATCCTGTCCGATCTGGAGCATGCCCGCGCCAAGCTGAAGGCCGCTCTGGAGCCAAAATCCTGATTTGCGCAGGCTTTGCGCACAAAGCCCGTTGCGGGAGGCGAGGCCTATGCCTATAACCGGCCTCCCCATCGGGCTGGTTCAGCCCAACTCAAGTCGGAGCGTGGCGCAGTCCGGTTAGCGCACTCGCCTGGGGGGCGAGGGGTCGCGAGTTCGAATCTCGCCGCTCCGACCATTGATTTCTGACCCGCTTACCGTTTCCAGATTGCCAGGCTGGCCGTCAGCCTTCATCGATCGCTGCAAAGAGCGTGTCGATATCCCAGAGTCTGAGCACCCCGTCAAAATGCCCGGTCAGTAATTGATCACAAGACGGGTGGATCGCAAAACTGGTTATATCGCTGAACCTCTCGCGCGGTAGCTCCACCTGGCCAATCAGTTCAGCCGTCTGCGTGTTCCAGCGAAACATCATCCGGTCATGGATGCTGTAGGCAAAGCGGCCGGTTGGAGACAGCTGGGCTTTACTGTGGATCCTTTCGCTCGCCTATCCCGCCGATGCGATCGCCGCTTTCATAATCTCCTTGAGCGGTGCGTCGGGATCGGCCAAAGCGGCAGGGTCAGGTCGACCCCGCTTGGCGATCATCATTTTCGACGCCATGAAGCTTTGCGGGTCATTGACGCAATCCGCAGCGATGAGCACGCCTTCCCGGAGATGGAAGAAGCTCTTTTGCTCGCCTTCGCCGCGCGTGACGAGCTCATCGCTACCCTGGAACAGGCCTGCTGTCTGGAGTTTCAGATCAAACTGATCGGACCAGAACCAGGGCACTTCCGGTGCCGGTGGCCGGCTCCCCGTGATCGCCGCCGCCGCATGCTTGGCCTGGTCCAGCGCATTGGGAACGGATTCAAGCCGGATCCGCTCGCCGGTAAGCCAGTTAACCTGCGAGGCACAATCGCCAATGGCAAATACATCCGGATCGCTGGTGCGGCACTGGTCGTCGATTTCAATACCATTGCCTGTGGCCAGACCGGCTGCTTCGGCAATTTCCTGATTGGGCAATATGCCGATCCCGACCAGTGCACTGTCGATATCGATGCGCTTGCCGGATGCGAGCACAATGCTCTCCGCACCCGCTTCGCCATCAATAGCGCTGACCTGGGCGCCGGTTATGATTTCCACGCCGCGGGCGCGGTGGGCGTTCTCCAACAGGCTGGAGAGTTCCGGCGTAGCCACGCGGGCGAGGCAGCGGTCCATTGCTTCTATCACGATTGGCTGGGCACCGAGCTTTTTTGCGACCGAGGCCGCTTCCAGCCCGATATATCCGCCGCCGATAATGGCGATTACCTTGCCGGGCTGCACGTCGGGCTTGAGCGTGTCGATGTCGGCGATCGTCCGCAGATAGCGCACGCCCTCAAGCTCTGCGCCGGGTACGGGCAGGGGGCGAACGCGTGATCCGGTGGCCAGGACCAGCGTGTCATAGGCCAGGGTTTCGCCATTGGAGAGCTCTACGCGGCGCCCGGATCTGTCGATCTGCTCGCCTCTGAGCCCAAGGCGTAGCTCGACCCTTTGCTCCTCCCAGACCTCCGGCGGTTGCACCCAGAGCCGATCCTGTTCGATCTCGCCGGACAGGTAGGCTTTCGACAGGGGCGGGCGTTGATAGGGCGGGTGGGGCTCTTCTCCGACCATGATTATGCGGCCTTCATAGCCGTTTCGACGAAGGCTGGCCGCACATTGTCCACCGGCCTGGCCGGCGCCGAGAATGAGGACAGTTTGGTCAGACACGTTTTTCTCCCCAGTTTTTCAGCATGATGCCCTGACATGAAAGGAAGCGCGAGAAGGAATTTCCGTCCTGCGACATTTCTTCACCGCCTCCGGGGCTTGCTCCGCGCGCAGCTTCGTCTACCTAGCGCCACATGACTTATCGCACCCATGTTCCGCCCGCCGTCTCGATCTGGCTATTCGTCGTTGCCGGCATGATCTGTCTGATGATCCTGATCGGCGGCGCCACACGGCTGACCGATAGCGGACTGTCCATCACCGAATGGAAACCGATCAGCGGGGCCATCCCGCCGCTCAGCGCGCAGGACTGGGCGGAGGAATTCGACCTCTATCGCCAGACCACCGAGTATCAGGAGCAAAACCGCGGCATGTCACTCGCGGAATTTCAGTTCATCTTCTGGTGGGAGTGGGGGCATCGCCAGCTTGGGCGGCTCATCGGCCTGGTCTTTGCCGTGCCGATGGTGATTTTCTGGCTGCGCGGAGATTTGACGGCCCGGCTCAAGCCGCGCCTTCTCGGCCTTCTCGTCCTTGGCGGCATGCAGGGCGCGATTGGCTGGTGGATGGTGGCGAGCGGGCTGGTCGACCGGCTCGACGTGTCCCAATACCGGCTGGCCACGCATCTCGGCATGGCGTTTATTCTCTTGGCGGCAACGCTCTGGACCGCGCTGGACGCGCGTTATGGACCGCCGCCGGTGCGCGCTGGACGATTGACGCGCTGGCTGCTCATCCTGCTCGGACTGGTCTTCCTGCAGATCATCATGGGCGCTTTCGTCGCCGGGCTGGATGCGGGGCGGATTTTCAACACCTGGCCGTTGATGCATGGTCAACTGATCCCGGACGGCTATCTGGGCGGGCATTCCTTCTTTGCGGCGATATTCGAGAGCCATGCTGCCGTGCAGCTGCAGCACCGCTGGATGGCGTATCTACTGACCGTAGCGATTTTCGTGACCGCATGGCTGCTTTACCGCGAACCGCGCGTGGCCCTGAAACCCTTCATGCTGATCCTGCCGGCCCTGACGGTCGGACAGGTCGCTCTGGGGATTGCAACCTTGCTTGCGGTAGCGCCCCTGGGCTTGTCATTGCTGCACCAAGGCGGCGCTATCGCACTGTTCGCGGCCTGCACGCTTGCGGCCTGGACCGCGCGCCGCGCCGTTTGAGCTCTATTCCTCGGCGAAATAGGCGCGGGTGAAGGCCTCGCGTGAAATCACCTTGATGCGTTCATCATCCCGGTCAAACACGGCGAGCATGCCCTGGGAATAGGCCGTATAGCCATAGGTCTGGTCGGTAATGGCAATCGGACCGGCCTGGGCAATGCCTGGCGTGCTCAGCCCATCGACAATGGTGATGGTCGCGGCGGGCATCAGATCCGTGGCGAAATGGGCTTCCAGCTCGGCATTAATGCCGGACGTTGTCAGCACCAGGGATGTGCCATTGAAACTGCCGACGCTCAGATTGGACGCGGCGATCGCCAGCTCTGCCTGGACGCGCCCGTCGCGGTCAATGCGGCTGACGCCACTCGCCGGGCTGAGCACGAAGATCTCGCCATCCAGGCTCGCGCATTCCCGGGCTGGCGCGGGCAGGGGGAATTGACTGATCGAATCCACAGCCATTGCGTCATCGCCGCTATCGCTGACCCGCCAGATTTCCGCGCTCGCACCGGTTCCGAGAATGACAAGATCAACATAGCCAATCCCTTCCTCTAACAGGCAGACGCCCGCCACGCCGTCAGCCGGCTCGATTGCAGGCAGGGGCAGGTCGAGGACGGTGAACTCGTCGATCAGGACAGCAAAACCCTGCAACCCGCTGCCATCGGCGGCGGCGCCGAAGATCAGTGGCAGATTCTCGCCCCGAAGCTGGAAGCCCGGCGCGGTTGCAAGACCCGACAAGCGCGGACCGGCGTGTTGGCCGCGGCGTGCGCCATCGGCATCAAACAGGTCAAGACCGCCTGCACGAGGTGCCGCGATAATCGCTCCGAGGGCTGCCGCGTCTGCCCGCGGCAGGAAAGCGACACTGACTACATCACCATAGCCGCCCGAAAAGGCCGCCGTGACGAGAACTTCACGCTGTGTATCGAGCGCCTCCTCGGGAAGCGTGGTGTCTTCCTCGCCAGCCTGGCCACAGGCGGCCAGTGCCAGGAGCGAAGCGCCCGCTAGGCTCGCCCGCGCCAGGGACCGCGCACGGCGAAGGTCCGGCCGGGATAGCGTTGCACATTGAAGAACAGGATGGAGCCGTCGGGACTGAAACATGGGCCGCAAATCTCACTTTTTTCGCCATCAGGGCCAGTAAATGCATTTCGGCCGATCGTATACACCTCTCCTGCTGGCGTCACGCCGCGGATGTACTGATCCCGATCACCATCCTCCACGACGATGAGATCACCCCAGGGCGCGACACAGATATTGTCGCAACGCTCCATGATCCGGTCATCACCGCTCTCCACGAAGAGCTGTATGCGGCCCGGTACTTGCGCTTCGCCGGGCTGTCCTTCGACCGGGCTGGGCTGATACCGCCAGATCTGCCCGAGCTTCCGTGGTCCACCATTAGTGCAGGTGAAGTAACACTCGCCATTGCCCCACCACATGCCTTCGCCGCGCGTAAAGCGCGCTGCACCCGCCTCAACGCCGCGTTCAGCCAGGTCTGCCTCCGGCGCGTCCGTATCCTCCAGATCGATCCAGTCAACCTCGAACCATTCGCCGGTCGCGATGCCGTCGCCCTCCGTCCAGTTACGCGTGTCGGCAGACGGGTAGCCGCGCAGGCAGAGCGCCTGCAGACGGCCGCCGCGTGCGAGTTCTCCGGGCTGGTCAGGAAGATATCGGTAGAACAGCGCGGTCGAGCGCTTGTCCTCGGTTTGATAAACCGCCCCTGAAACCGGATCGACCGCGATCGCCTCATGGCGGAAACGCCCCATATCGCGTAGCATCACGGGTTCCACGAGCCCGTCCGCAGCCGCTGGAACCTCGAAGCAATAGCCATGATCACGGCCGGCCTCTTCGCCGGCGCGCATCTCGGTCTCCTCGCAACTCACCCAGGAGCCCCAGGGTGTTACGCCGCCGGCGCAATTATTCGCGGTTCCGGCAAGTGACATGAAGCTGCGCTCAACCTGGAGCGTCGTCGGATTGACAATCAGCGTGCTGGTGCCCCCCAGATGCGGGCGTCCATCAGCGGTCCAGTCAAATATACGATCGCGCATCGCCGCTGTCAGTCGCTCGGCCTGGGGCCCGAAAGCGGAGACATCGGTTTCATCCGGGTAGAGTTCATGATTCCGGATCAGGGTGAGCCGTCCATCCTCGCGCGGGAAACAGCCCATCCCATCGAAATCGCCTGCTGCCAGAAGGCCGTCGCTCATTTCCTCACCGACCGTGGAGATAACCTGGTAGCTGAACCCCGGGGGGAGATCGAAAAGGCCCGCCGGATCGGCAATGAGATCACCATAGACGTCGACCTGATTGAGATATCCCTGGATATCATTGTCAGCACGGCGATAGGCCGCCAGACCGGTGAAGGCGAAGCTGGTAGCAGCAGCCTGCTGCAGAAATACACGGCGTGACAGGGTCATTGAAGCTCTCCGACTCAGCTTGATTGATCGTGGGAATACAATGGCTTCACGACGGCTGTGTGACGGGGTGTCAAGAATGCGGTATTATTTAACCGCATACCTATCTATCTATTTCTGCATCTTTTTTAAGGGCGTTGCTTGACCAACTTGCGGAGAGGCCGTAAGTGGCGCGCTCGAAGAATTTATGACTCCCCGCTCCAGAGGCAGGACAAGAATGAAAACCTATTCCGCAAAACCGGCGGACGTCGAGAACAAGTGGATCGTGATCGATGCAGAGGGCGCCGTTGTCGGTCGTCTCGCATCCTTCATC
>JBELMP010000094.1:0-4897 GCA_042095695.1 Maricaulis sp.
TGTTGATTACTGGAATCGAGCAGCGCTGGGCCTGCCATCGCGTTGCATTGCGGCCTATTCCGCGCGCCTGTCCAAGCTGGCCGACTATTTTCAGCAGCTCGAAATGGAGTCTCTCGGCAAATCCGTTCGGCTTGATGGCACCGATGGGAGTGGCCCCGGCGGCGCATTGGTCTGGGGTGGTGTCGGATCTGAAATCCAGCATTCATTCTTCCAGTGGCTACATCAGGGCAAGGATACCGTGCCTGTCGATTTCGTTGGTATCAGTCGTCATTTTTCCAGCGCGGATGACCGAGAACGCGCCCTGGCCGCGAATATGGCGGCGCAAGGCGCTGCATTGCTCGACGGGCGGCAGGTTGATCCGGTGCAGGAGCCGGCACTGGCCGCGCACCGGTTTATGCCCGGCGGACGGGGATCGGCGACCATTCTTCTCGATGATATGAGCCCGGCCTGTCTTGGAGCCTTGATTGCCTTGCATGAGCACAAGGTGTTCGTCGAAAGCGTGCTCAACGACATCAACCCCTTCGATCAATGGGGCGTGGAGCTGGGGAAAGTGCTGACGACGGGTATTCTTGACGGCGATATCTCAAGTTATGACGCATCGACGCGTGCGCTCTTGGAGCGTACGGGATTTTATTCATAAGCCGGGCAGGGCGCCTGGACTATAAGAAACGAATGAGGGCTTCCATGGGCGCAGGACTTGGCACGAGTTACCGGGACATGGCGAATGCTGTCCGGGCTTTGGCGATGGATGCAGTTCAGGCTGCGAATTCAGGCCATCCGGGCATGCCTATGGGCATGGCCGATGTCGCGACCGTACTTTGGGCCCGGCATCTCAAATTCGATCCCGCAGCGCCGGCCTGGGCCGATCGGGATCGATTTGTGCTGTCTGCGGGTCATGGCTCCATGTTGCTCTATTCGCTCCTGCACCTCACCGGTTTCGAGGACATGACGCTGGAGCAGATCAAGAATTTCCGCCAGCTCGGCTCAATCACTGCCGGTCATCCGGAATATGGGCACACGCCGGGTGTCGAGGCGACGACGGGCCCGCTTGGCCAGGGCATCTCCATGGCCGTCGGAATGGCGCTCGCCGAACGTATGCTCAATGCACGATATGGCGATGACCTGGTTGATCACCGGACTTGGGTTATCGCCTCTGATGGCGATCTCCAGGAAGGCATCAGCCATGAGGCGATCTCGCTTGCCGGACACCTCCAGCTCAACCGGCTGTGCGTTTTCTGGGACGATAATGAAATCTCGATCGATGGTCCGACCAGCGTGTCTGAATCGACCGATGTCGTGGCCCGCTTCAAGGCCGCAGGATGGGATACGATCAGTATTGATGGCCATGATCATGATGCGATTGACGCGGCGATCGAGACGGCCCGACTGAGCGGCAAGCCAGTCATGATCGCCTGTCGGACAACAATCGGCTATGGCGCGCCGAACAAGGCGGGGACCGCAGGAAGCCATGGTGCACCGCTGGGCGATGAAGAGATCGCCGCCACGCGCGAGGCGCTTGGCTGGTCGCATGCTCCGTTTGAGATTCCCGATGAGGTCTATGAAGGCTGGCGGGCGGCCGGTTCTGCTGAGGTGCATGAAGCCTGGAGGGACCGTCTGGCGTCCACGGATGGCGCCGATGAGCTCGTCGCGCAATTGTCCGGAGAGCCTGATCAAGCCGCTTTGAGCGCGCTGGCGGACTGGCGCCGCGACGTCGCTGCAGAACGACCCAAGCTCGCCTCTCGGGCTGCATCGGGCAAGACGCTCGAGGCGATTTTGCCCAGCTGGCCTGGTCTGGTCGGGGGCTCCGCAGATCTCACCGGCTCCAACCTGACCAAGACCAGCCATGGCGGGATTGTTGCGGCTGGCGATTATGCTGGTCCCTATATCCATTTCGGTGTGCGCGAACATGGAATGGCGGCTTGCGCGAATGGCATGTCCTTGCATGGCGGCTTGCGCCCCTATGTGGCGACTTTCCTGGTTTTCGCGGATTATTGTCGCGGCTCGATGCGCCTGTCCTCATTGATGGAACAACCGGTCGTTTATGTTCTGACCCATGACTCCATTGGTCTTGGTGAGGACGGTCCGACCCATCAGCCCGTCGAGACGCTGGCCTCCTTGCGGGCGATTCCGAATATGCATGTATTCCGCCCGTGCGATGCACTGGAAACCGCCGAGGCCTGGGAGCTGGCGCTGCTGCGCGCGGACGGGCCGAGCGTTCTGGCGCTGTCTCGCCAGGGCCTGCCTTTCCTGCGTGAGGATGACGGCAGCGAGAACCTTTCGGCGCGTGGCGCTTATGTTCTGCGCGACAGCACGGATGCGCCCGAGCTCGTGATCGCCGCGACGGGGTCTGAAGTGATCCTGGCCGTCGAAGCAGCAGAAAAACTCAGCGCCAAGGGTATCAAGGTGCGGGTCGTGTCCGCGTCTTGTCTCGATCTCTTCATGGAGCAGGATGAGTCCTATCGCCAGGAAGTCCTGCCTGCCGGCGTGCCGGTGGTTGCCGTCGAGGCCGCCTTGCAATTCGGCTGGGATAGCATGCTTGGCCGTCCTGTCCGCTTTGTCGGCATGACGGGTTTTGGCGCCAGCGCTCCGGCAGGCGAGCTGTATGCTCATTTCGAGATTACGACTGACGCCGTGATCGCCGCCGCTGAAGACTGTCTGGCCTAGGCCGGACAGTCTCTATTGCAGGGCTAGCTGACGGGCTCGATTATACCGAAGGCGTAAAGACGTTTGAGCGCCTGGGTTCGGGCTTCCTCGTCAAGTCCGTCAAAGCTCTCGGCGGTGATGGTCTCGCCATCCAGCAGGCGCTCGATTCCTGACTCGGCAGCGGCGGGGAAACGTACCTCGCCACCTGCAGTGATCAGGACGACATCATCGCCATCGCCGGCAAAGCGCCAGGGGAGATTGTCGCGCAGCTTGTAACTCAGACCGGGGGCCAGCGCTGACTGGAAGTTGACGATCGTTCCACTCGTCGGCGGTGTGCGTGAGCGAATGAAGTTGTCGACATAGATGTCCATGGCATCGTCGAGATTCGCATTGGTCGAGATGGCGTCCACCAGTTCGCGGAAAACCGGCTCCACAGAGGCGCGGTCAAACTCAGATGTTGCGAAGCCGGCCGGCAGGGACCGCCGGAAACCGGGATGATCAAGCGCGACCTGGGAGATGACTTCCAGCATCAGATCAGCCCAGGTCTTCACGATCAGCCCCACAGTGATGTGCAATGAGGACTCATCTCCATGGGTAAGCGCGTCATGCATCAAGCCGCGCGGGACATAAGCGCAATCGCCGGCTTCCAGAACGAATTCCTCCACCGGATCACCCGCCTCATGGATGTCCGGCTGGAAGTTTTCGCCACGATAGGGATTTTCGATCGGCGTATTGTACAGGCGCCAGGATTTGGAGCCGGAGACCTGAAGAACAAAGACATCATGGTCGTCATAATGCGTCTTGAACCCCTGCGCGTCAGGCGGGGTCAGATAGATATTGGTCTGTACATGACAGGAAAGCCGGGTTTCCAGGGCCCGGCAGAAATCGGCGAGGCGCGGATCATTCATGTGAAGCTGTGGCAGGATGAGCGTCGCGCCCTGCTGAAACTGGCGGGCCACGGCCCCCTTGTCGATACGTCCATTCTCGAAGGAATAATCGGTGCGATTGACCGGTGGATCGGCTCGGGTCATCTCGAGCTGCCCGACCTCGAAATCGAGGGTCGAGACAATCTCGTCAATGCGCTGAATGGAGAGCAGGTCGATATAGCGCTCGCGATCCTCACGCTTGCAGATGAGCGCCTTTTTTTCGTGATAGTCGCGAAAGAATTCTTCCTGGCTGATCGGTCCAAACAGATAGCCAAATACGTCCGTCATCCACGCCTGTCCGCTCATGGATCTCTCTCCCCAGATTATTCCTGGATGTTATGGGCAAGTGCTAGAAATGCAAAGAAAAATGCCGCGCTTATTGACGCATGCCGCGGATTAATAGCGTCGACCACGCCCGACCGGATCGGCATAGGCGCCGCTATCGCTATCGGTAACGCCACTCCCGCGGCCGCGACCTTGACCGACCGGGTCGGCATAGGCCCCGGTATCATTGTCAGTGATGCCGCCGCCGCGCCCCCGCCCGACGGGGTCCGCATAGCTGCCAGTGTCATTATCGGTGATACCGGCGCTGCCACGTCCACGCCCAGGCGGGTCTGCATACCGCCCGCTATCGGCATCGGTTATGCCCGAACCGCCGCGCCCGCGGCCCACCGGGTCGGAATAGGCGCCGCTATCGCTGTCGGTGATGCCGGTCTGGCCACGGCCTCGTCCAGCCGGATCGGCATAGGATCCAGAATCGCTGTCGGTGATGCCACCACCGCGCCCGCGTCCGGCGGGGTCGGCATAGGCGCCGCTATCGCTGTCGGTGATGCCACCTCCGCGTCCATGCCCCGACGGGTCCGCATAACGCCCGCTGTCAGCATCGGTAATACCAGTTCCCGAACCGCGTCGCCCGCGGCCCACAGGATCGGCATAGGCACCACTATCGCTATCGGTATATCCGGAATGACCGCGTCCGCCGCCGACCGGGTCATAGGGGTCGCTGTCGGTATATCCGGTTGTTGCACAGCCGCTCACTGTGCCGGCAGCGCCTGCGGTCAGGGCCGTCCCCGCGACGCGGGTCAGAAATGAACGGCGCGACAGTTTGCCGAGCTTGGCCATGAAATACTCCCGAGATATCGAGCAAGACACCGGACAGTCCGGCGGTAAGCGGTGGTGAGGGGCGTCGCAATCAGCCCCTCACGCATCGCGCTCAATCAATAACGACGCGACCGTCCGCGTCCGACCGGATCCGCGCAGGAGCCGGTATCGCTGTCCGTCGTGCCGGACTGCACATGTCCGCGACCGCGTCCAGATGGATCGGAACA
>JBELMP010000095.1:0-9990 GCA_042095695.1 Maricaulis sp.
GGCACAGGGCCTCCAAGCTGTCACAGTCCCCGGTGCGAAGGTTGAGCTTGGGTTGGTAATGGAGTTCGAGGCGATCTTCCTTCATCGCGTTCTGCAGCCTGTGCATCAGATCGGCTGCGTCTCCCGGCAGTTTTGTGGTTTCGGCATTTTCGATACCACGCGATGCCAGGTTCGAGAGTGAAATTACCTGAAGGGCTGCATCAGCAGCGCTGTCGGCCCCGGAACCACTTCCCAGCCCAATCTCCACGGGTATGCGATAAGCGACGCCCTGCATGTCGATTTCCATTGGCGAGGCTTCATACAGCTTGCGCATCGTGTCTGCGGTTCGATCCGATGGCGCCATCAATACGAGGCCGATAACGGTTTGCTCAAGCAAGTAGGCTGTCTTGCAATTCGCTATAGAGGCAAGGCGTTGGGCGGTTTTTGCTACGAGTTGCGCCGTTGCCACGTCGCCCAGCAAATCCATGTATTCAGCGTGTTTTTCAAGTCGAATGCTGACGGCCGTGTAATTGTTGACGGTATCGATCTCGTGGAACGTACGGTGTAGGGCGGCGCGTGTCGGAAGGCCTGTCGCACTGTCTTCATAAAGCTGACCGGCGAGATATCGTGCCCGAGCGCGGGTGGCGCGCATATTCAGGAATAGGGTAACGGCAAGCATAATGACGCCGAATGCCGCTGCCGCGAGCATGAAAAATCGCTGAGAGGATCGGGCGCGCTCCAGCGCGAATTGCTGCTCGATGGTATCGATCCGCAGACGTTCGATCTGTAGAGACTGTTCCGCAAAGTCGAACTGGGCGTTCATCAAAGCCGAATTGGCTGAACTGGCAAAACGCGCCCGTTCATCGCCGAGGCGTTTGAACGCCTGATGGTGGGTCAAGGCGGTGCGCCAATCGCCGGCTGCAGCATAAATTTCCGCAGCTGCAGCATGCGTTTCCAGAAAGTTCTGGCTGGTGGTCTCAATATCAAGACCGGCGAAGACACGCTCGATATTGGCGATGGCCTCGCGTGTCTCCCCGCGCATCAAGGCAGTTTCGGCATAAACGCCCCAGAAGAATCGCGCCCATTCGACATCACTGTCTCGCCCAAGCAAGTCAAAGGCGGCGTCCACAGCAGCATCGGCCGCATCGATATTGCCTGCCTGTACATGCATTTGAGCAATATTGTTCAGGATGCGCGCTCGCAATGTGTCGCTGCCCATTTCAATGGCGAGTGCAAGGGCCTGCGCGAATGCGGTCTCGGCCTCACTGAAGCGCTCCTGCTTCGTCAACGCATTCGCCATATTATTGAAGGCCGCGAGATCAAGACTGATGTCACGATAACGCTCCAGCGCTCGCTGAAAATAATCAACTGCACGATCATATTGTTGGGCATCGGAATAGATCGATGCCATCGACTGCAGGGCAATTGATTCGCTGCGTGTTTCACCGATTTCTCTATAAATATCATAAGACTGCTGGAAATACTCCAGTGCGGTTCCATGCTCCCCGAGAACCCGAGATGATCGGGCGAGGGAGGTCAGAATATCCGCTAGAAGCTTGGAGGATTCCGGTGCCTCGCCGAGTGCTGCAAGAGCTCGTTGGCCAACTGGATGAGCGGCCTCGGCCTGTCCCATGCGCGTCAGCGCCTCGGATTCCAGCCACCAGATCTGAGCTTGCAGGCTGGTCGTGGCCAGTTCAGCGATATTACCGTCATAAAGGGACTGCGCTTCACCGATGAGCGCCATTGCGGCTTCTGTGTCCCGCATCATGGTCGCTCGCGCTTCCTCGAGCATCGCGCCGACCTCTACCCCGCTCGCATCCTGAAACCGGGCATGGGCCGACGGGTGGAGAAGGGCGAGCGCCAGGGCTGTTATTATCAGTCGCAGGACGCGCAAAATCGGTCTCCGTAAGCGCCTGTAAAATGGTTTCACGATAGGACACTAAGCAAACGGTCTCTATATTTGGTTAAATGCCAAACTGCTTAACACTGTCCGCATAAAGCAAAAAGCGAGGCAGATGAGCCGCCTCGCTTTGATTGTTTAAGTCTAGGCGCTGCTTAATCTAGAAACGCCAGCTGAATGTTGCGCCGGCGCCGAGGCCTGCCGGGTCGTTATCAACGACCTGACCGGTCAGGTCGACGCGCAAGAAGGTGTCTATGGTCATGTTCTCTTGCGGGACCGGCAGGCTATAGAGCAGTTCGGAGATGATGCGGCGCTGACCGCCCAGCTCCCAGTTCTCGCTCACAACACCGAGCGCGCCGGTTTCGCGGTCGGTGACGGCGGTGCTGGTGAAGGTTACGCGACCCGCTTCAGTGTGCAGGGGTTGAACAAGACTGAACCGTGCCCGATCACCATGACTGAACAGGCCCGCATACTCCATGGACACCTGGTAGGCGGTGGACTGGATCTGATTAGCCAATTCAAACTGGCCATTACCGAGAGTGTCGAACCCGGTCCGGGCAAAAGTCGCGCTCGTGCTCAAGGTGAGGGCGGAGGTTAAAGGATTGTTCAGGCGGAGGGTCAGAGCTTGCGTGTCACTTCCACCGTCGAAGCTGAAAGCACCCTGGGCTTGAGCTCCGAGCAATCCGGTCGCTTCGTGAAGCTGGGTGAAGCCGATGCTGGCCGAGCCGCCGTTATCGAAATTGTGAGTTGCGGCGAGACTGATCGCGCCGGCCTCATAGGGTGCCAGATCGCGGAACAGCGGCTGGATCTCGCCTGTTCCCGGCATGATGAATTCACGGCTCTCACGCGTGGGGGTGATGCCGAGCGTGACGGTCGTGTCATCAGCAATCGCCCAGTCCGACGCGATATAGGCGCCGCCCGAGGCGAATCCGAGAACCGGATTGACGCCGCCGGTCTCGGGCCGGTGGTCGGAGAAGAGCCCAAATCCGCCCTGATTGGCCATGGCAACCGCGCCTTCACCGATACCGAACTCGAACGAATTGCCCGTCGTGCCATTTTCGAGCTGCAAACCGGTATGGAAGCCCAATGAACGTGAATAGCCCAGATCGGCGGCATCAGTACGCGACGCGAAGGCGGTAATCACAAGATCGCCCCTCGAGCCAACGACCTGGCCGACCCGCGGGGCATCATTGAATCCATAACGGGTATATGCGGAGGTCAGGCGCTCGGCGAAATACTGATAGGCGTCTGCTTCGCTCCAGGCATTGCTGGAGTTATGTACCGTACGCAGATCGTCGAGTGAAATAGCGAAGTCGCGCAAGGCATCCTTGTGGACTTCGAAGACTGGAACCCGGTACCCATAGGACTTGAAGCGCAGGCGTCCACTACCGAAATAGAGATCGCTGATCGAATGCTGACGCCCGCGGTGGTCGATAACGAAGACATTATCCCAATCTACCGGGCTAAGGGCAGCATTGACATCCAGCAGACCCGCGCCATAGACCGGGTCCACGCCTGGCTCGCCGAGGTCCTGAGCCGTATCGAGCAGGAGATCCGCAATGCTGCCGGCTGGCAGCCAGGGCCATTGCCCTTTGACCAGGGCGGCAGCCCCGGATACTAGCGGGGCCGCAAATGAGGTGCCGGACTGACGTGTGACGCCACCTTCGCCATCGGAGGTCAGGATCAACTCGCCCGGCACGACCAGGTAACGATCCATAAGGCGGTGGCCGTCGGCGCAATTGCCAGCTACTGTGAAGCAGGCTTCTCCGGGCCGGTTTGAGAAGTACGAGATCTCATCGGTCGGGCTCACTGAGCCGACAATCAGAATATTGCCGACATTGCGCACCGTATCCCAGGCGATATCTACCGTCTGGACGCTACCGTCATTGCCCGCGGCGAAGACAAAAAGGGATGGGCGATGTTGCCGCATTACGGCGCGGGAGCTGAAGACCTCGGCCCAGTCCTGGTGGAAGGTCCAACCCGGTACGCCCAGCGACATGTTGATGATGTGACTGTTCATCCGGGTCAGGTGGTAAACGCTATGCGCGACATCATCCCAGCTTGCCGTCAACGATTCATCGAATGGGTTCGACAGGAATACCTGCGCACCTGGCGCAACGCCCATCACACCCTCGCCATCGATCGGTGCGGCGATCAAGGATGCGACCGCGGCGCCATGATTGAAGTCGAGCGAGTCCATCCCGCCAATACCGGCGGTTACCGAACCGTCGGTCACTGCGACCGAGAAATCGATCATGCCGACAATGACTCTGTGGCCTAGATTATACTCCATCGCCAGGGCCGGCGACCAGTTGATCTGAGGCATCCAGTGATCAACCCGGTCAAGACCGGTATAGCCCATAAGCGCATCATAGAAGGCCAGGAAGAAATAGGAGCGCTCAATAGAATCTATCTCTGCTAGCGTGTTCTCATTATTCAAATCGAGACCGAATTCATCAAGCAGAGGTACAACAATAGCGTCCTGGAAACTCATCCCGGTCTGGGCCGTTACCATCCCGCCAAAAGCGTCCTCTGCGGCACTCAGTAAGTCGGACAGGTCTGAGGATACATCGCCATAGGTAATATCGCCGGCGGTGTCTCCGCTTTGCAGGAGGTGCCAATCGGTATTGATATCGCCCCAGAGCGGACCGGCCATCTCCCAGAAGGGGTTGATGTCGCCGTAGAAGGGATTGATGTCGCCGACGAAGGGGCTGATATCACCCCAGAATGGATTGATGTCACCGTAGAATGGGTTGATATCGCCCGCGAAGGGATTGATGTCACCCCAGAACGGATTGATGTCACCCCAGAACGGGCTGATGTCTCCGTAGAAGGGATTAATGTCACCGCGGAAGGGGTTGATGTCACCAGCGAACGGGCTGATATCGCCTGTAAACGGGTTGATATCCCCATAGAATGGATTGATGTCGCCGCGATAGGGATGAAGGAATTCACCCGCCTCATCCGCAAAAAGATAATTGAATTCCTGCGCGCTCGCCGCCGTGCTTCCAGCCAACAAGATCAGGCTGGTCAGCAAGCCGGTATATTTCATATCTTTGCGCATTGGGGTCCCTCCCGGAAACTCGATAGGGACAGTTTTACAAGAATACAAAATAGAGCCGCTTAACAGGCATGGTTAGCAAACCCCAAATATAATATAGAGTTAGCGTCCTGTATTCGAGATTTGCACAATTTGAATCAAATGTGGGATGGCGCTGCGCTAGATATCCAGCCCGCTGATCTCCGGGGCGTGTTCCTGGATATAGGCAAAGCGCAATTCCGGCTTCTTGCCCATAAGCGTCTCGACCAGAGATTCCAGGCTGGGCGCATTTTCCGGGTCAATGACCACGCGGGCCATGGTGCGCACATTCGGGTCCATAGTCGTTTGTTTCAGCTGGGACGGTGTCATCTCGCCCAGCCCTTTAAAGCGTCCGATATCGACCTTGGTCTTGCCCTCGAACTGTTCTGCCAGAATCTGGTCCTTATGAGCATCATCGCGTGCATAAAACGTCGTCGAGCCATGGGTCAGTCGATAGAGCGGCGGCTGCGCCAGGAATAGTCTTCCCGAATGGATGAGGTCCGGCATGGAGCGATAGAAGAAGGTGATGAGAAGCGCGGCGATATGCGCGCCATCTACATCCGCATCGGTCATGATAACCACGCGCTCATAGCGCAGGTCGTCGAGTGCGAAGCGCGACCCGGTCTGACATCCCAGCGCCTGCAAGAGATCATTGATCTCCTGATTGGCGGCGATCTTGTCAGCTGCCGCGCTGGCGACATTGAGGATTTTGCCGCGCAGGGGGAGAATGGCTTGTGTCTCGCGATTGCGTGCCTGTTTGGCCGAGCCACCGGCAGAATCGCCTTCTACCAGAAAGAGTTCCGTCCCATCGGCATCATTGCGCGAGCAGTCTGCCAGCTTGCCCGGCAGGCGCAGGCGACGCGTTGCGCTTTGACGTTTGACCGCCTTTTCCTTGCGTCGCCGCAAGCGGTCCTCGGCCCGCTCGATCGCCCACTCGACGAGCTTGGCGGCTTCCTTGGGCGAACCGGCGAGCCAGTGATCGAACTGGTCGCGAACGGCCGTTTCCACCAGTTTTGCGGCTTCAGGCGTCGCCAGACGTTCCTTGGTCTGTCCCTGAAACTCAGGGTCGCCGATGAACACCGAGACCAGCGTGCCGGCACCGCCGAGCACATCATCCGGTGTAATCAGGGCTGCTTTCTTGGCATTCCCAAGCTCGGCATGCGCGCGCAGCCCCTTGGTCAGGGCAGCGCGAAGACCGGCTTCATGGGTTCCGCCCTGCGGTGTCGGGATAGTGTTGCAATAGGAATGACAAAACCCGTCAGCCTCTCCGCCAAACCCGTTATTCGACCAGGCGATGGCCCATTCGACACCGCCAGCCCCGCCTTCGCGGTCGACCTTGCCGGTAAAGCTTTCCTCCGTAACCAGCACACGACCCTCAGTGATCTCGGCCAGCCGGTCGCCCAGACCACCGGGGAAGCACAAGAGGGCTTCGGCCGGGATGTCGCTGCCCTCGAGGAGCTCCGGTGCGCAGCGCCACTGGATTTTCACACCCCGGCGCAGATAGGCCTTGGCGCGCGCCATGGCGTAAACGCGCGCGGGCTTCACACGCTGTTTGGGGCCGAAAATCTCGGCATCCGGCAGGAAGCGTATCTTGGTGCCACGCCGATTGGGGGCAGCGCCCACCTTCTCCAACGGGCCCAGCGGCAGACCGCGGGAATAGGTTTGCCGCCATAGCGTTTTTTCGCGAGCGACCTCGATCTCCACGCGCTCGGACAATGCGTTCACGACAGAGATGCCGACCCCGTGAAGGCCGCCGGAGGTTTGATAGGCCTTGTCCGAAAACTTGCCACCCGCATGCAGGACGGTCAGCACGACTTCCAGGGCCGATTTGTCAGGATATTTGGGATGCGGGTCGACGGGGATGCCGCGGCCATTGTCGATGACGGTGATATATCCATCCGCATCAATGGAGACTTCGATCCGGTCGGCCCATCCGGCGACCGCCTCATCCATGGAATTGTCCAGGATTTCCGCGAACAGGTGATGATAGGCGCGCTCATCCGTGCCGCCAATATACATGCCCGGGCGCCGGCGTACGGCCTCAAGGCCTTCGAGCACTTCAATTTGTGCGGCGGAATAACCGGATGCAGGAGCGCGGTCTGGCGTCGGGGCGGGGGCGCCACCAAAAAGATCATCGGGCGTGGGCTGACTGGACATGAAACCAGTTTGCACGAGTCGCATCCGATTCGGGAATGTCTGCGCAGTTTTTAGTGGATTAGCGCGCACAAAAACGCCCGCGCGCGGCGGGCGTTTTCAGTCCGGGCGGACAGGGCCGAAAGAATGCCTAGAAGACCAGGCGCACAACCAGGCGCGCCGCATGACGAATGTATCCGTCACGGACATCGCCATCATAATCCAGGGTGAAAGTGGAGTAGGGCGAACCACCGGAGATACCGAAGCCGAAGATCAGGCCATCCGCTGGCAATTGCTGGGAGGCCAGGGTGAATACATCGTCATAGCCGACAAAATTTGCCGTGGTCTCCGTGGCATCATTGTCCAGCTCTTCGCGGTAACCGAAACGCACTTGTGGCGCCCACCAGCTATTGTCAGACCCGAAACGGGCACCCAGGGCCATGACGCCGCTGGCCGCGAGCGACGTCGAATCGCGCTCGCCAACATTCAGATCGATACCGTCGCCACCTTCGGTCTCCACATAGGCATTCTCGTGCAGGGAGAGATAGTCAACGGCGAGGGACGGGCGAAGGAAATAGCGACCGAAGGCAAAGTCGCGACCCAGGCGCGCGGATGCCGTCACATGGTGACCGTCCCATTCAGCAAGCGGCTCGGCAACGAAATCGCCGATCGCGATACGGCGATTATATTCGTAGCTGTCGATACCGGCGCCAGCATAGAGGTCGAGGTCGACGCCGCTAAAGCTCGCACCGGCATAAACGCCGAGCTGACCGGTCAGCGCAGACATCGGATTATCCACACCATCGACAATGGTGATTTCGCTGGCCGAGCCAACGATATTCATACCGACCACGTATGACGTGCCGATCGGAATATCATAACCGGCAGACAGGCCCACGCCCTGGCCGCGGTAACCGGATCCGAAGCTGGAGCCTTCGCGGTCCGCGAAATAACCGATCTCCTGAAGCCAGAGGCCACCCATATCCGTCGGGCTGCGACGCATTACGTCCAGGCGCGAAGCGATGGCGCCGGTCGTAATATCATTGGTCGCGCGCGCAAACTGGATCGCACTGGCGGTATATTCCGGAAGCAGCTGATTGTAAGCATTGAAGAATTCAGCTTCGCTCAAAAGCCCGGCCATAGCTTCGCCAAGGTCTTCATTATTCTGCCAGGAGGCGAAGGCAGAGCCGTAGGCCGCGGCCTGATTGGCATTCATGCCAAGCTGTTCCGCATTCCGGCGTGTCAGGGACACCGTGATGACATCATCATCACCGTTCTGACCCTCAACAAGCTGCACAGCCGTCTCGTAAAGGAAGGGTGTCGGCTGGTCCGTCAGAGCCGCAATACCGTCTTCGATCGTCAGGTCCGAGGACGAGAGAACCGTGTAATCATTGCCCTCATCGATCACATTGGACAGGCTCACAGAAAGGCGCGAGCCGCTTTCGAAGGTGACGGCGCCGCTCGCAGCGATGGAGCGTGGTTCATTGGCGCTGGCATCGATCTCAAAGATCAGGATCGAGCCATCACCAAAGCGTGCGTCCTGAATATTCAGGGTGCCGCCCTGCGTCAGTTCGATCTGGGCGTGATCGACTTCGATCGTCAACAGCCCGTCGGTATCACTGATCGCACCAACATAGAGCGGAAGCTCATCATAGAGCTCCTCGGACGTCAGCTCATCGATCAGACCCTCGGCCACCAGGCGCTCGATCTCGGTACGCACTTCAGTGCCGTCGAGCACCAGGAGGTCGGCGCCATCGCCAAAGGAAATGCCACCGCGTACCGAACCGGCTTCGATGCGGACGGTGTCATTACCGCTGCCCAGACGAATATCTCCTAGCGTGCTGATGACTTCATCAGTGACCAGGACAGCGTCCAGGCTTTCGTCCACATCTTCCGTTTCCGGGTCGTCCTCGACGACGTCGCGGATCCAGTATTGGTGATAATTCACGTCGGTCGTTGCCGCGGAGACATCAACCGCGACAATGTCATGATCGACATCATCCGGTGTAATCGTCTCGTCATTCTCGTCGAGATACGCGGCCGGGGCGCTGCGGGCAGCGCCTATCAGGCTTGTATTGGTGATCGAGGTGAGCGTGCCGGACAGGTCGACAATAGCATAGGCGCTGCCACCGCCGGCGGCGGTTGCCAGCAGCGTGCCGTCATTGATCAGGCTGTTCATCACCGCCTGATTGTCGATGAGGATCGCATAGGCATCGCTATAGGCGGTTGACCCCGCATTGGTGGTCATGGTGGCGGTAATGCTGCCCTCGTTGAAAAGCACAGGCAGGACAGCGCCATCACGGATATGAATCGAACGCGCGACCGCATCAGCATCCAGGTCCGAAAATGCGGTGGTTGTAATTGCGCCGGAGTTCAGGAAACCGTCGGTGAGCGTTGTCGTGAACAGCCCGCCAGCGCCATTATCGGCGCCCCCGATGACGATGCCATTCGAGGACACATCATTGAGTTCACCGCGTGACCCGATGGAGCCGCGATTGACGAAGGAATAGCCCAGCGCGACGGCGTCGACGCTTTCATCAACATCTTCGGTTTCCGGATCGTCCTCGATTGCCGGCTGAATGACCTCGCCAATGACCGTATTGCTACCGGAGGCCGTGATATGAAGCGCCGGGGCACTGCCGCGGACCGAGATGGTCGCAACGCCGATGACACCACGATCAACCTCTGTCGGAGCGTCAAACAGGATGCCGCCCGCAATGCTGCCGGCCAGCGTGATGGCGGTGCCGCTCTGCGCGATATCGTCTTCGTCCAGTGTCTCGAGAAAATCGTCAGAAGTCGGTCGACCATTGAAACGGTAACCGGACACGCTGACCGTGCCGGACAGATAAAAAGCACCACCGATATCGCCGGTGACATCAACCGCTGAGGTGTCCTCTCC
>JBELMP010000096.1:0-2836 GCA_042095695.1 Maricaulis sp.
CCTGGCGCGTGGGCGAGGGCTCAACGCGGTCGTCTTCAGGGCCGATCCGGATGAGGTGCTGGGCGTCAATTCGCGCGCCGACCTGGCGCAGGCCGAAGCAGCCTTCCAGAACCGTATGCGCGAGCGTGCCATGGCCGCCGGCGTGACGCTGATCGCGCCGGAAACCGTCTTCTTTGCGCACGATACCGAGATTGCTCGCGATGTTGTGATTGAACCCCATGTCGTTTTCGGCCCCGGCGTCTCCATTGAGGAGGACGCGATTGTGCGGGCCTTCAGCCATGTCGAGGGCGCGCAGATCGCCAGCGGCGCCAGTGTCGGTCCCTATGCGCGCCTGCGCCCGGGCGCCGATATCGGGCCCGAGGCCAAGATCGGCAATTTCGTCGAGGTCAAAAAGGCGCAGCTTGGAAAGGGTGCGAAAGTCTCCCACCTCTCCTATATCGGTGACGCGACGGTCGGCGCGGATGCGAATATCGGTGCCGGCACCATCACATGTAATTATGACGGGTTCGACAAGCACCTTACCGTGATCGGAGAGGGGGCTTTTATCGGATCCAATTCGGCCCTGGTCGCGCCGGTCAGTATTGGTGCCGGCGCGTTCACAGGGTCTGGTGCCGTCATCACCAAATCCGTGCCGGATGACGCGCTGGCACTGGCGCGGGGTGAACAGGTGAATAAGGATGGCTGGGCGGCGCGTTTCCGCCGGGCCAAACGCAAGCGCAAGGGAGAGACGTCGTCATGAGTATCGCCGAAACCGTAGCGGGAACGCTCCTCGATCGTCTTTCCGACAAGGCCCTTCTGCAGACTGATAGTTTCATCGATGGTCAGTGGCTCTCGGCAGAGAGCCGTTTCGACATCTCCAATCCGGCCGATAACACGATTATCGCATCGGTGAGCGATGTCGGTAGCACAGGTGCAGCGCAAGCGGTGCAGGCGGCGACGCGCGCCTTCGATAGCTGGAAGAAAGTCTCCCCCTTCGACCGCGCCGCCCTGCTTATGCGCTGGCACAAGCTGATTGTGGAACATGTGGATGATCTGGCCGCGATTATCACTGCGGAAATGGGCAAGGCTCTGCCCGAGGCCAAGGGTGAAATCCTCTATGGGGCGGGCTTCATCGAATGGTCTGCTGAGGAAGGCAAACGGATCATGGGTGAAACCCTGACGCCGCCCTTCCCGGGGACGCGTGGCTGGACCCTGCATCAGCCGATCGGCGTGGTGGCAAGTATCACCCCGTGGAATTTCCCCAATGCCATGATCACCCGCAAATGCGCGCCGGCTCTTGCTGCGGGCTGCACCATGGTGATCAAGCCGGCGCCGGAAACGCCGCTCTCCGCGCTCGCCCTGGCCGAACTGGCCAAGCGCGCAGGCATTCCCGACGGTGTGTTCAATGTCGTCTGCGGCGATGCCAAGGCGATCGGACCGGTGCTGACCGGTTCCAGCGATGTTCGCATGATCGGCTTCACCGGCTCGACACCGGTCGGGAAATTGCTGATGCGCCAGGCCGCCGATGGCGTCAAGCGCGTCGCCCTGGAACTGGGCGGCAATGCCCCCTTCCTTGTTATGGATGACGCTGATCTTGATGCTGCAGCCGACGGCGTTATCGCGTCCAAATTCCGCGTCTCGGGCCAGACCTGTGTCTCGGCCAACCGGATCATCGCGCAGCCGGCAATTGCCGATGCCCTGATCGAAAAGCTGAAGACGCGTGTGGCTGCACTCAAGACCGGTGACGGCTTCGCAGCAGGAACGGATATCGGTCCGTTGATCCACCATGAGGCCGTGGCCCGGGTCGATGCCCTGGTCCAGAATGCGCGCGATAGCGGCGCCCATATCATCGCAGGCGGGCACCCGCTGACCGAAGAGCTGGGCGGCGCCTTCTATGCCCCCACCCTGATTGAGGGCGGGTCGGCGGAGATGGATCTGGCCTGTTTTGAGATCTTCGGCCCGGTCGCCTCGGTTTATCGCGCCGAAAGCGAAGCTGATATCATCAAGCTCGCCAATGATACGCCCTACGGGCTGGCAGCCTATATCTATACGCGCGATGTCGGTCGCGTTCATCGCCTGTCCGAGGCGCTTGAATACGGCATGGTCGGTGTGAATGCACCGATGGTCGGGTCCTTTTCGACGCCGTTTGGCGGGGTCAAGGAAAGCGGGATTGGACGCGAGGGCGGAAAATGGGGCGTTGAGGAGTTCACCGAGCTCAAATGGGTCGTGCTCGGAGGGATTGATCAATGAGCGAACGCCAGAAAACTCATGCCGCAGCCGCCGCGCTTGATTATATCGAAGACGGAATGACGATCGGGCTTGGCTCGGGCTCGACAGCAGAGATTTTCGTGCGTTTGCTCGCGGAACGCGTCAATGACGGGCTCCGCGTCAAGGGTGTCCCGACCTCCGAACAGACCGGCGCCCTTGCCGAGGAACTGGGTATTCCCCTGATTGAGGTCGATCATGTCGATCATATCGCCGTCACGATCGACGGCGCCGATGAGGTGGATGGTCGCTTTCAGCTGATCAAGGGTGGCGGTGGTCGGCACTTGCGAGAGAAAATCATTGCCCAGGCGTCAGACCTGATGGTGGTTATCGTGGACGAGGGAAAGCTCGTCTCGACGCTGGGGGCGTTTGCGCTTCCGGTCGAGGTCGACCCATTCGGTTTTTCTATCGCAGCCAAGCAAATCTATGATGCGCTGTGCCGGGCCGGTGTTCAGCGACCCGATGTTCAATTGCGCCGAAAGGGCGATGGACTTGCGCCTTTCATTACCGACGGCCAGAACTTTATTCTCGACTGCCATTGCGGTGCGATCCCGAATGCTGCTGCAGCAGCGGCCGGTCTGAGCACCATTCC
>JBELMP010000096.1:2846-10003 GCA_042095695.1 Maricaulis sp.
CCATTCCGGGCGTGGTCGAGCATGGGCTTTTTATTGATATCGCACGTGTGGTGATTGTCGGCGAAGACGATGGCGCACGGGTCATGGAACTCTAAGGGGAGTTAAATGCGTATTCTTGCTTTAGCACTTGTTTCTTTGTTGATCTTCATCGCTCCGTCGTCAGCACAATCCGACAATGAGGCGGAGTCTCTTGTGCGTGAAATGCTGGCCATCACCGGCGAGGTGGATGTGATGATGACCGGTATTGAGGACCTGATGCCCTTGATTGAAGGGAATATCCGCGCCGCATATCCGGACCTGTCCTCGCGGCAATATATCGAGATCATGGACGTCTATCGCGAAGAGTTCGGGAATTCTCGTGACGAGTTCGAGGATGCCCTGGTTGAGGTGTACGCTACGGAGTTCAGTGCCGCTGAATTGCGCGAATTGCTGGAATTCTACCGTACACCGATCGGACAGCGCTTTACCGGCGCCCTCCCGCGCATTCAGCAGCGCGCCGGCGAGGCTGGGGCAGCAGTTGGCGGTCGTGTGGACCTGCGTGCCGGGCCGCGTGTTCAGGCCATCATCCTCGGGAATGAGTAGGCGCGAAGAAATCCATGACAGACTTTGATTACGATCTCTTTGTTATTGGCGCGGGCTCCGGTGGTGTGCGCGCCTCACGCATGGCGGCGAAATACGGGGCCGGCAAAATCGCGATCGCAGAGGAACACCGCTATGGCGGTACCTGTGTCATTCGGGGCTGCGTTCCCAAGAAACTCCTCGTCTATGCCAGCGAGTTCGAGAAAACTTTCAAGCTTGCCGAGAGTTTTGGCTGGGAGGTTGGTCAAACATCGTTTTCCTGGCCCGATCTGATCGCCGCAAAGGATAAGGAGATCGACCGGCTGGAGGGTATCTACGGCCGTTTGCTGGAGGGCTCAGGCGTTGAAGCCATCTCCGACCGGGCGGTATTGGAAGGCCCGAACACGATCCGCCTGGTCAATCAAGACCGGACCGTGACGGCCAAGACCATTCTGATTGCGACCGGCGGCACGCCATATGCGCATGAGGGGCTGGAGGGCGCCGAGCTTGGCATCACGTCCAATGAAGCCTTTTACCTGCCAGAATTGCCGAAACGGGTTGTGGTCGCTGGCGGCGGCTATATCGCGTGCGAATTCGCCCAGATATTTAACGGGATGGGAGCGCAGGTCACACAAGTTTATCGCGGCGACAAAGTCCTGCGCGGCTTTGATGAGGATGTTCGCGATCACGTCCATGCCGAGATCGAGGCCTCTGGTGTTCGTATTGTAACCAATACGATTTTCGAGAAAATCGAGGACCTCGGCGATGGTGTGAAGCGCGTCCACCTGCGCAATGGCGAAACGCTGGACGCAGAATGCGTCATGTATGCGATAGGTCGTAATCCGCATACGAAAGGGCTGGGGCTTGAGACGGCGGGTGTCGAGGTTGACGAGACAGGGGCGATCAAGGTCGATCCCTATTCGAAGACCAGCGCGAGCCACATCTATGCCGTCGGCGACGTGACCAACCGGGTCAATTTGACGCCGGTCGCCATCCGCGAAGGCGCCGCCTTCGCCCAGACCGTCTTTAACGACAACCCGACCGCTTATGATCACAGCGATATCGCATCGGCAGTCTTCACCCAGCCGCCCGCCGGCGTGGTCGGGCTGACAGAAGCGGAGGCGCGAAAATCTTTCGGGAAAGTCGATATCTATAAAACATCATTTCGCCCGATGAAGTATGTTTTGAGTGACATTGGAAGCAGAATGCTGATGAAATTGATTGTGGATGGGGAGACACAACGCGTTTTGGGTGTTCATATAGTCGGTCCCGATGCGCCGGAGATGATCCAGCTCGCCGGGATTGCCGTTAAGGCGGGTCTCACCAAGGACCAGTATGATGCGGCATGCGCTGTGCATCCCACCAGTGCGGAAGAATTAGTCACAATGGCGGAACCGTGGACACCGCCCGAGTAGAAGGCGCGTGAAGACGCGAGAATGAAATGAGCTGGTCCCCCCGATCCTGGCGCGAAAAACCTGTTCTGCAAATGCCGACCTATAAGGACGAGGCCGCCCTCAATGCCGTCATTGACGAGCTCGGCGTGCGTCCGGCCCTGGTCTTTGCCGGTGAGGCGCGCCGTTTGCGCAAACAGCTCGCCGATGTGACTGCGGGCAATGCCTTCTTGCTGCAGGGCGGCGATTGTGCGGAGAGTTTCAAGGAGTTCTCCACGGAGGGAGTTCGGGACACCTTCCGCGTTCTTCTGCAGATGGCGGTCGTGCTGACCTTCGCCGCTTCCAAGCCGGTGGTGAAAGTCGGACGTATTGCCGGCCAGTTCGCCAAGCCGCGCTCATCAGACACGGAGACGCGCGACGGGGTGAGCCTGCCGAGCTATCGCGGTGATAGCGTGAATGAGGCGGCCTTTACGCCAGAAGCGCGCGAACCTGACCCAAAACGGCTCATACGTGCCTATGATCAGTCCGCCTCCACGCTCAATCTCCTGCGGGCGTTCGCTTCGGGCGGTTATGCGGATCTCAATAATGTTCACCAGTGGACGCTCGACTTCGTCAAGGACAGCCCGGCGGCTGAACGCTATGCAGAGACGGCATCGCGCATCTCCGAAGCGCTGGACTTCATGAAGGCCTGCGGCGTTGGGCGCGATAGTGCCCCATCTCTGGAAAGTGTGGACTTTTTCACCAGTCACGAGGCTTTGCATCTCCCCTTCGAGGAGGCGCTGACACGACGCGATCCCAATACGGGGCTGTGGTACGCCACTTCGGCCCATATGATCTGGATTGGCGAGCGCACGCGCCAGCTGGAGGGTGCCCATGTCGAGTATGCGCAGGGGATTTCCAACCCGATCGGGGTGAAGTGCGGCCCGACCATGAAGCCGGATCAGCTATTGCCGCTGATCGACGCGCTTAATCCCAATAATGAGGCGGGCCGCCTGGTGCTGATTGTTCGCCAGGGTGCCAATAATGTCCGCGAGACCCTGCCGGCACTTGCCCGCGCCGTGACAGAGGCTGGCAAGAAGGTCGTCTGGTCCTCTGATCCCATGCACGGCAATACGGTGAAAACCGAAAGCGGCTATAAAACGCGTGAATTCGACAAGGTACTCAATGAGCTCGAGGGCTTCATGGACGTGCTCTACGCCGAGGGGGCCTATCCCGGGGGCGTGCATTTCGAGATGACGGGGCGCGATGTGACCGAGTGTGTCGGTGGCGCGAAGACCGTTACGGAGGCTGATCTGGCCTCTCGCTATCATACCCATTGCGATCCGCGGCTAAATGCCGATCAGGCGCTGGATATGTCCTTCCGCATTGCGGAGTCCCTGAAGCGCGTTCGCAAGAACAACTCGGCGGCAAATGCGGCCTGACGGTCTCTGTCGTCCTTGCAGACAAGAAAAACCCCGCCCGGATTGCTCCAGGCGGGGTTTTTTGAACCCTAAGGCTCCGGCTTAGATGTCTTTAAGCGCAGCAGCCGGGCGGAAAGCCGCCTGGGTACGAGCCTTGGACATCATTTTTTCGCCGGTACGCGGATTGCGCACTTCGCGGGCTTCGCGGTGCTTCGCGTAGAAAGTGCCGAAGCCAGCGAGCTGCACGCTGTCATTCTCTTTGACGGAGCCGACGATGGCTTCGATTGCTGCATCAACAGCTTCGCCCGCCTGAGCGCGAGACAGACCGGTTTTTTCGCTAACGGCTTTAGCCAGATCAGACTTGTTCATAGGGTTCCCCCCGGAGTTGTTCGCGGTTCGGCCAGGGCGGTCATCGCCCCAAACCGCTAGCCGCTTGTTTGTTCACGCCCCATGAAGGCCAAGACTTTTGGAATTTTGCAAGCAATAACAGGCGAATCGGGCCGAAATCGCTGCAATTTCCTCTGCAAAACGAGAATTTTTCGCCTTTGGCGGCTTTTTTGCGTACCTATACGAGTATGTTCCATGGTGAAACGCATACGAATGAGGGGCAGACGAATCGTTCGATTCGCATGCTACCGTTCGCACTTGCAGCAGGATTGGTGGGTTATGGGCTCGCCTTTGTTGCAGGTGCGGGCCCGGTCTATGCCCCGGTCGCGGGAGCCATTATTGGCGGCTGGACGCTCGGCCGACTGATGCGGCGTCCGGAGAAGGACTGAGCGTGGATCAGCTCGCCGCCTGAAGCGCGGAGACTGCGTGGGAAAAGCTCATAATATAGGTCAGCACCCCGGCCGCGAAAACGAGCACGAGAAGTGTCGTGCTGAACACGGTCGCTTTGACAATCCGGCCGGTCATGGTCGTCGCCAGAACATCCTTGGATCCCCGGAAAAAAGTTCCCCAATAGGCTGCCCAGACCGGCAGTAACGCAAGCATGCCGAGATCGGGGCGTGAGACAAGGATGGGAAATACCGCAAGCCCCATCATCGAGCCGACAGTCAGCACTGCAAAGGTGAGATTGATGCGGGCGACCCAGCTCAGATGTCGTCTAAAGGTCGCGATCAGGAAGACGCTCAGACAGCTGACCAGCAGAATCGAGACCGGCTGCAGGAAGGTATAAGCGGTATCATATTCGGCGGCGAGATCCTCGACTGTCCCGTCTATCGAGGCGAGAAGCGCCTCCCGCTGTGCTTCCGGCCAGTTGCTCATGACCCGTAAAAGCAGGTCCGCATTGCCGCCGAAAAGGAAGGTCAAAATGGTCAGGATGACCAGCAGGCCCAGCCAGAGCCGAAGCGCCGGCGTATAGATATCCGCCTCGCGGTCGGCATAGGTGCGGAAGACCCGATTGGTTCTGAACAGGAGATCGCCGAAGGTGCGTAGGCTTCGAAAGTTGAAACCGATCACATCCTCGGCGATTTCCTCCAATGCCGAGAGGTCACGTTTTTTGGGACCCTCGGCCGACATCAGATTTTGACCAGCATCTTGCCTTTGTTTTCACCCGAGAAGAGCCCCATGAAGGCGCTCGGTGTCTTCTCGATGCCCTCGACGATGGTCTCGGCCGGGGTGATTTTCCCTGCCATCATCCATTCGGTCAGGTCTTTCACGAATTCCGGCTGGATATCCATATGGTCTGATACAATGAAGCCTTGAAGTTTCAATGATTTGCCGACCATGAAGACGAGGTTGTCGGCGATTGTGGATGCCGCCGTGTCATTATAGCGCTGGATCATGCCGCAGCCCGCGAGGCGACCATATTGTTTCAGATTGTCGATCGCGGCGGTGAAGTGGGCGCCGCCGACATTCTCGAAATATCCGTCAATGCCTTCGGGTGCCGCGGCCCGGATCGCGGCGGTGAGGTCGTCCGTGGACTTGTAGTCGATGGCAGCATCGGCACCGATAGACTCGCAATAGGCACATTTCTCGGCGCCGCCGGCGGTTGCGATGACGCGAGCGCCCATCGCCTTGGCGAACTGGATCCCGGCCGAACCCACAGCGCCGGCACCGGCCGACATCCACAGGGTTTCGCCTTCCTTGAGGTCAATAATCCGCTTGATCCCGACATAGGCCGTCAGGCCGGTGAGACCGGCGATGCCCAGATAGGCCTGCGGCTGCAGGAATGTCGTATCAATCTTCATCAGGGCCTTGCCCGGCGCCGTATAGGCATCGCGCCAGCCGAACATGGACATGACGTGATCGCCCGGCTTGAGGCCCTCGAAATTGCTTTCAACGACCTCACCAACGGCGCCGCCTTCCATGGCTGCGCCAAGCTGGAAGGGATCGATATATGTGCGAATGCCGCTCATCCGGCCACGCATATAGGGATCGACGGAGATATAGAGATTCTTGACCAGGACCTCACCCTCCCCCGGGGCGGCGATTTCGGTTTCTACAAGGCTGTAATTTTCTGCCTTGGGCGCTCCGGTGAGATACTCATTGAGGTGAATTTCGCGGGCTTTCATTGACCAACTCCTTGGGTTGTCAGGTTTATTCTTCTGTTGTGATTCAGTTCGAAATCAATTCCACGACAGACAGGCCGAACTCGCTTTCGAGCGCCCAGTTAGTCGCAAAAAACTGCGTCAGCACGGTCATCGCCATGCTGACAGGAAAAAGCAGAAACAGGCCGAATACGCGCAGTCCGAGCCCCAGTGCGCTGCGTGAATAGAAATGGCCGACGACCCGGGCTGCGACTATGAAGTAGAAAATCATACTGATGGACAGGCTAATCAAGGCCAGATTCTCTGCATCGCCAGGAAAAAACGGATAAAGCGGCAATGAGGCGAACAGGATAACGAAGCTCGAATTGACCGGTATGAGATAGGTTTGCGTATGCCCCCACCAGCTCAGGGACGGCCGGTAGAGTTTGAGCACGAGCAGATAGGGCAAAGAGGCGAGCACGGTGATCGGCATGGCCAGCAGCGACGTCCAGCGTGCCAGGACGGCATTGATCTCGCCGGTCGCAATCGGGGCATTGGCTGCGCTGGCAAGCCAGGCATCGACCCGCTCCGGCTCAATGCCCGCGACGACCATGTCCAGTGTCGGAGAGGAGGGCGCCCCGAACAGGGCCGCAACTGCGAACTGCACGCTGAACAGGGCGACGAACACGCGCATCGGTGAAAGATAAATGGAGAAGTCACCGGTCAGTCCGGCACGGACCACATCATTGGGACGCGAGAGCGTGTGCCACATGGTCCGGAAGATGCGGGCATCGACTTCGAATGCCGCCACGCTGATCGCGTCGAGCGCATCTGTCGAACGCGTCGGCGTATCTCCCCCGGTCTCCGCCTTGTCCGTATTCGGCTGCGTCATCATGCACTCCCCGCAACAAACTTAGTGTCGCCAGCACGTCGCGCAAGTGTGCTGCGCGTTTCATGCAATGCGAGGAAACAAGAGGTGATGCATTCAAAACTTGATTGCGGCGTGAGCCCGGGTATGCACGCCGCAGCTATTCGCAGGGGTGTATCATGTCCATCGAGTCCAGAGAATTGCGTGCAGGCGTCGTCGGAGCCGGAGTTTTCGGCGGGTTTCACGCCTCCAAATATGCTGCAGATGAGCGGACCCGTTTCATGGGCGTCTTCGACCCGGACCAGGACCGGGCCAAGGTACTCAGCGAGACACATGGCGGTCGCGCCTTCGAGACCCTGGAAGCCCTGCTTGCCGAGATCGATGTGCTGACGGTCGCCTGCCCGGCGATCCACCATTTCGCCGCCGCTGCCGCTGCGCTGTTATGCCGCCGCAGCCTTCGCCGCCGAGAGCC
>JBELMP010000097.1:0-1593 GCA_042095695.1 Maricaulis sp.
CGCACGCGACGCGATGCGCGACCTGGCCCGTGCCGAGCGGGAAATCCGCCGTGCCATGCGCGACGCGGAATATGAGCGTCACCAGGCCTCACTGGAGGCCCGGACCAATGCCCGGGAACAGCAGGCCGAGGCCCTCGAGCGCGCCATGGAAGCCCAGGTACACGCTCTGGAAAACTCCTATCGCGAAGATGGTCGGATCGTGCTGGAATTCGAAATGGACGGTCAGGTCCGAACCATGGTGATCGATGCCCGTCACGGCCTTCTGCTCGGTGCGCCCCCTGCCCCAAACGCTGCGCCGGACAGTGATATCGACGTTGATTTCGATCGCTAGCGCGCCGCGCTAGCCGCCCGACCCTGCTTGTTCGAGATAGGCATCGACCCAGCCGCGATAGAGGTCAGGCATGGGCGATTGCGGGTCGAGGAGGCGAATGCCGGCAATAAGCGCGTCCACACTCCGGGATGCCGGACCATTGTAAAACAGCACGATGCCATCGCGACTTTCCGGCTCGAAATAGACGATGGCCCGTTCCGACCAGTCGCTCCCGCCATGGCTGATCAGGGTCTGATCGGCGAATTCGAAAATCTCCCAGCCCAAGCCATAGCCCTGCGCCAGCGGACAGGCGGCGGGCTCCTCAAACGGGCAGCGCAGGACAGCATCCTCGGCCGTGCTGGTCTGCACGGTAAAGCGATCGGCCTGCATCGCTGCAGACACCCCCTCACCCTTCATGACCGCGATCATGAAGCGCGCATAATCCTCGACGGTCACTGCCAGATCATCCGCACCGGACCAGACCCCGTCTGCCGCGCAGCGCCAGGCCTGTGCATCGGTGCAGAAGGGTGTACGCCAGCTGCCATCCTCGGCTACCGGATGAACGATGCGCGCGCGCACATCGGGAGACGGTGTCACCGCCAGTCCCGAAAGCCCGAGCGGGGCCACGATCTGCGTTTCCACCAGCGCCTCATAACCCTCGCCGGTCCGGGCCTGGGCAAAGCGCACCGCGTATTCAATACCCTCACCGGAATAGGTATAGCGCGCTCCCGGCTCGTCCTGGAATCGCAGCTGAAACCGCGGGTCCGTATAGCGCCAGTTGGGCAGGCCCGTGCGATGGCTCAGCGCCAAGCGTGGCGTCAGCGCGAGGTGGCGTGGATCCTCTGCCAGGTCCGGATCGACCCAGCCCGTGGCCATGCTTTCGTCAAGCGAGAGTGTCCCGGCGTCCGCCAGGCGCACGATCAGCTCGGCCGCCACTGTCTTGGCGATCGAACCGGTATTGAACATCGTCTCACGATCGACCGGCCGGCCATCGCGGGCCTCGCCATAATAGCCGGTCCAGACCACCTCGCCCTCTGCGATGATCGCCGCACCCGCACTCGCCATGCCATGCTCGGCGAGAATTGCATTGAAACCGGTATCAAGCGCGGCGCTGCGCCGGTCGCTGACAACGCTCTCGGAATTGCTGGCACAGGCGGCCAGAATGGCAAAACTGCCGACGATAGCGATCACTGAATGAACCACACGCATGACTCCCCCCTTTGGTATCACACCTGTGATGCCTGGGCGGCGGGGATTGGATGCAGCTTGTTGCCGATCAAGGC
>JBELMP010000098.1:0-9826 GCA_042095695.1 Maricaulis sp.
ATTCCGACATGGTAGCGCTTCGCGGCTATGGGGTGACCAAGCCGGAGACCTCCGGCCAGACATCAAACGCCAGATCGGTCTCGGAGGCGCGCACCGGCCCGGCCGCAGCCAAGCCCCAGCGCCAGCGCATGGCCAACAAGGACCGCTACGCACTCAAACTCCTGCCCGGCGAGATCGAGGCGCTGAGCGAAACCATCACCGCTCTGGAAGCGCAAATGGCCGATCCCGCCCTCTTCAATGACAGCGTTAAATTCGCGCAGGTTTCCCAAGCCCTCGCCGATGCGATGGAGGAGCGATCCTCCAAGGAAGACCGCTGGCTGGAGCTGGAAACCCTGCGCGAAGAGCTGGAGGGCTAGCGCAGCACGCGTGAATGCGCAGGGCCGAGCAGGACGGCGTTGAGCAACATCAGATCCAGACCTTCCAGATAGGCCCGCGTCGTCGGTGACTGGGTAAAGGCCACAACATGCCCGCGCCCCATCCGGTTGGTCACGACAAAGGGCTTGTGTGCCAGCTGCTCGGCATATTCCTCCCAGAGATAACCACCAGCGAGCAGCGTCTCTCCGTCTGCAAACCGCAGGGCGGTCACAGCATCATCGCGTTCGACTGGTGCATAGATGTCCGCGCCGGTCACGAGTGCCGCCGCGCCGCCGTCATAACCAAAGGCCATCCAGGCATCGGGACTGGCGACAACATTAACCAGTGCACCAGGCGAGCTCGCCGGCATGGCGCCGGATTCCAGCTCACGTGCCTCGCGCTCCTCATCATTGGCAAGCACGACACCGTCAACAATGTCGGCATCCGAACTCTGACCGTCGCGCGGCGCGTCGGCTGCCCGCTCACGCTGGAGCGGGACGAAGCCATTATCGCTATCGGCGAGCCAGCGCGTGGCGTCACCCAGACCGACCAGCGTGCCGCCATTGCGAACGAAGCGGCTCAACGCATCGCGGGCGCCCCCGCCCAGCTCGCTGCCATATCCGGGGAAACCCTGCTCAGGCAGGATTACGACATCAAAACGGTCCAGGTCCGCACTACCGAGCGTGGACGTGCGAACCACGGTTACAGGGATGCCGAAACGGCGTTCCAGAACGAAACGGGTTGGGCCAGCCGAAGTGGCGGCCGTACCACCCGACCAAGCCATGGCGACACGCGGCTCGATGACCGCATGAAAGTTGGCGGATCCGAAATTCGGTCCGTCATCGACCCAGCTCGATTGCATGCCGACGACTTCAGCTCCCAGATCGCGGGCAAGGCGGGTAATGGTGAAGTCGAGATCAGCCACCGCATCATGGCGCGGCACAAGAACAGTTCCCGCCGGGAATTCACGTCCATCAATGGTGAAATCAAGCTCGGAGGTTCGCATCGCGACGCCCTCGCGGGTCAGCGCTGCAACCAGGGCAGCCTGACCAGCATCCGTCCACGGGATGGCATAGCCCCAGCTGGCCCCCTCACCTGCGGAGCGCGCCGGGAGCGGATCATCAGCCCCAACCGTCTCACCGCGCACGCCGGGTGCACGACGACATAGCGCCGCATCGACATTATGCATCAGCGGCAGGGCCCATGCGGTAACATCATAGAGCTCCGGATCCAGGCCGCGGTCGCGACGCGCCTCCTGTTCAATCACAAAATCTCCGGGAAGGTCGGTCGTCGGCTCCAGCAGGGTACGCGCCAGGCGCCCTGCGGGCTGGTTGAAACGGACCAGGAAAGCACCTTCCTCAAAGCTGGCACCGCATTCGCTTACACGACCATCAAGACGCTCGACGGCAATGCCTTGCAGGCTCAATGAGCGCGCCAGCCGCTCCGAATTCCAGGGGTTGCCACCGCGATCCAGCAGGATTGCCTGATTGCTCCCGGCCGGCAGCCCGCCGCGGCGATACTCGACGAAATTGCGGAGGAAAAGCTCGCGGTTTTCCGCCAGAGCCTCAGCGGTGGAGACACTGGAGACAAAGTGCTGATTAACGCCGTCGGCATAGGTCAGAAGCGAGCCATCACGCTTACGCCAGAACAGGCCGCGCGGTGAGGCCTGCTCGTAGGTCATGGCGACAGCGCCCTGCAGGGTCGGCCACATATCGCCATAGCCCGGATAGAAAGCATCATAGACTTCGCGGGTGAAATAGGCATAGCCGAGCTGGTCGAAATGGCGCGCATTATTGCGACCAATAATCACCTGGGCGTCTCGCTGAGCCTCGGCAATATTGGGATTGAAGGGCTCAGCAGCCGGTGCGAAGAAATAGGTGCTGTCGCCACTCATCTCGTGAGCATCGACCACCACTTGCGGATACCAGGTCAGCATCTCCCGAACCCGGCCCTGGGTCTCCGGCTGCGTCATGGCGAACCAGTCACGATTGAGGTCGAACAGGTAGTGGTTGAACCGACCGCGCGGCCAGGGCTGATCATGTTCCACCGCATAGCGGTTTTCCTGCGGCACGAGACCGCGGGCATCGCTGAAGGAGTTGATAAAGCGCGCCCGGCCATCCGGGTTCTGAACCGGGTCGATGATCACCACAGTATTGTCGAGAATGGTATCAACGGTGGTATCATTCTCGGCGGCGAGCAAATGATAGGCCGTCCGCAGACCGGCATCGGTCGAGGTCACTTCATCGCCATGCACACTATAGGACAGCCAGATTACCGCTGGCTGATCTGCGATTATCTGATCTGCCTCGCCTGCGCCCAGTGCTGCCGGATTGGCCAAGCGACGCATATTCTCGCGGATCTCGTCAATCCTGGCCATTGTCTCCGGTCGCGCGATGACGGCGTAAGCAAGTGTGCGACCCTGCCAGCTCGTTGCATAATCGACGACCTGCACCTGATCCGGTCGAGCAGATTCGAGATGACGCAGATAAGCGATCGCCATCTCCGGCGTTGTTATCTCCTGCCCGAATTCATAGCCCGCAAAGTCGGAAATCGTCGGAACGGAGGGATCATAGCTGGCCTCGAGCGGCGAGCTCTGCGCCGATGCGCTATGAGCTGAAAGAAGCAAGGCTCCGGCGGCAATGAGAATGGCTCTAATCATGATCTCCCCCAAATGAAGTCGTCGGGTGCAGACTAGACGATAAACACCCTCAATCGCAAAAGCTCTATCACAACTAGGGCGTTACGATCTCAAATCCCGGCTCGGGCTGCTCAAGAAGTGCGAAAAAGCCCAAAAGTGCAGCGCGATCGCCATCAATGGCAAAATCGGCAGAGCTGATCATGTCAAATAATCCTGCCTCTTGCTGGATCAGGCGCAGCCAGAAGGCCCGCGTCACAGCCACACGCGCATCGACCGGCTCGTCCGTGGTGCCCGCACGATGCCGCATCACCCCGTTGGAAATCTCGATGGTGAAGATCTCGCCCGTATCGGTGAAGTCAAAGACAAAACGCCGGTCCAGACCGGCGGCTGCCGGACCATCCAGCCGTGTCGCCATGGCCGTGAAAAACATGTCCAGCGGAATGGAATTCAGGATTGAATCGCTCGCGCTGGTTACATCGCGATCTGCAATGCCGTGACGCAGCTCGTAGGCACCGGTCAGATAGACATTGCGCCACGGCGCAGACTCCGACAGATAGCCAAGCTGCTCATAGCTGCGCGCCAGAGCTTCGCGGGCCGCGCCATTTCCCGGTGCGGCGAACACAGCGTGTTGGGCCAATTCTGCAGACCATCGCAAATCGCCTTCATCAAAAGCGGCTTGGGCCAGAGCCAGAACGGCCTCGACACCGCCCATCGCCTCCACATATCGATCTGCAGCTTGCGTTCTGGGCAAGGCATTCAGATGTGCCGGCACCCCGTCATACCAACCGAAATAACGCTGATAGACGGCCCGTGAGTTATGCCTCAGCGTGCCGTAATACCCACGAATGGAGAAGGTGTTCTCCAGTTCTGCCGGAAGCGCGATCACATCGGCGATTTCGTCAGGCCCCAGGCCCTGTGCAGCGAGCCGCAATGTCTGGTCGTGGATATATTTATAGATGTCTCGATGCGCGGCGAGATAGGCCTCGACCTCGTCCTGTCCCCAGACCGGCCAATGATGTGAGTTGAAGACAATCTCGGTTCGCTGGCCATAGAGACGCCGAGCATCCTCGATCGCCTCCGACCAGAGCAGGGCATCGCGCACCTGAGCGCCACGCAGCGTATAAAGATTATGCATGTTGCGGGAGACGATCTCCGCACCGCACCATGCATTGAAATCCGGGAAATAGATCGTCAACTCGGCCGGAGCCTCTGTGTGAGGCGCGAACTGGAATTCCATCTGAATCCCGGCGAATTCGAGGGTCTGTCCTGTCTCGTCGATGATATGCGTCGGCGACGCAATTGTATGGGTACCGATAGCGGGATGCTTGCCAAGACCGGATCCGACATGTCCGCGCGGGCTACGCGGGAGATCAAAGCCATACATGTAGCTTGCGCGGCGGCCCATCACGACACCGGCCAGGACATTTTCACTGACGGCCTCATGCAGGAAACCGGCAGGCGCGATCAAAGCCACCTCACCTGACTCGATATCCGCCGGATCAACCACCCCCTCAAGGCCGCCGAAATGATCTATATGGCTGTGCGTCAAGATGATGGCGCGGATTGGTCGTTCGCCCAGCTCGCGGTTGACCAGGTCCATTGCCGCGCGCGCGGTTTCGACGGAGGTCAGCGGGTCGATCAGAATGCGGCCGCCCGGCCCGTCAATGATGGACATGTTCGACAAATCGTAGCCGCGGACCTGATAAATACCCTCAACAACTTCAAACAGGCCATGGATGTTATTAAGCCGGGCCTGCCGCCACAGGCTGGGGTGGACACTTGCCGGGCTGTCTGCGTCGAGAAAGGCATAATCCCGGGGACGCCAGACCGTATCACCATCGGCGGTCGTGATGTGCAAGTCCTCATCACGCGCAATAAAGCCGCGATTGGCCAGATCGAAATCCGCCCTGTCCGCAAAGATCGGATGCGCCGCATGGGTCGCCTGCTGGGCGATTGTCGCCGCACTGGGCGCTCGGAAACCATCGGCATCGGATTCGGCACCCGGGTCGAACGCAAGCTCCGCCGTCTCATTACCGCCCGAACATGCGGACACAAATGCCAACGCGACCGCCGCGACAAGCCATGGTCTGACAAACTCAATGTGGCGCATCCGCCGCTCCCCTTGAACAATATCAGGGCATCATGCTGTTCAGCTTCAGGAAAAAGCGCAAGTGCCTATTCTCTCGCGGAGGAGGCCGCTAATAATTGAGCGGCACCGGCAGGAGCGCGAATTTATGGACACCGAATATTTCTGGAGCCGAGCCTTTGCGCGCCTCGGGCTTGATGACGAGGCTGCTCGCACCGCCCTTGTCGAGCTCGCCGATATCCGCCGAATCGAGGCGGGTCAAACATTGATTGCGCAGGCGGATGCCGATGATGAGCTCTACCTGCTCTTGGAGGGCCGGGTCCGGGTCGTCCTGTTCACGGCGCAAGGTCAGGAAGTCTGGATCGACAGCCTGGCGCCCGGCGCCATTATTGGAGAGATCGCCGCACTCACCGAGCAGACCCGCACAACCGGTATCATCGCCGACACGCTGTCGGTCATCGCGGCTTTTCCAAGCTCCGGGTTCAAACTTCTGCTGAGCAGATATGGCGCGATCGGTGCGGCTCTCTCGACCCTGTTGGCCCGACGCGTACAATCCACAACCCAGCGCATGTTCGAATTGTCAGCGCTGAGCGCCCGGGGTCGAGTTTATGCCGAGCTCTTGCGGCTGGCAGACGCGCGGGCTGACCAGGGGATGTTGAGCATATCCCCGCTTCCCAACCTTGCCGCCCTGGCCAAGCGGGTAAGCACGAGCCGGGAAACAGTCTCCCGGGTCATTGCGGATCTGGAAAAGCGGGGTCTATTGCACCGGACGGATACCGGCTTCCTGCTTATTGATCCTGATCAGCTCGATGGATCACAATCCTGATTGGCGGCCCTGATTGGCGGCCGGCGAATGGCCTGCCTCAATGCTCGCCGCAGCGATCGTCCGCAAGGCATGGAGTGATTGTGGCGGCAAGTCGCGATCTATTTCGGTCCGCCCCACATACTCACACTTGAACCGGTCGGACGCACCCATGCGCAAGGCTGCAGCGAAAGGGGTGCTGACGAAAATAGATCCGGGCACGGTCGCCCGCTCGATCCGTGCGGCAATCGCGACCTGAGCGCCGAACAGGGAGCGCCGCTGGTGCAGCGGATCATCTCGCTCGTGCACCGGTCCGAAATGGCCGCCAATGCGAATATCGATCTGGTCCGGCAAACACAGCGCCGAAAGGTCGATCGCCGAGAAGCGAGACCGCAGAGCGTCTGCCGCCTGTGCGGCTTCCACCGCGCTTTCAAAGGCGAAGAAGAGGCCATCGCCCCAACTGTCCTGATAGACCGGACGCGCCGGCAGATCGACAACACTCTCCACAAGTGGCGCCAACACTTCGCTGACAAAAACATCAATCCGGTGATCGGGGACCTGCGAGGAGTTTGCAATATCTGCGAAAATCATGGCGCGCATGACAGGTCTCCCGACTTCGCCGACAGGCTCTGAGCCTGGTGAGTCCGCAAATCGCGGAACATCATCCGGGTGAAGTCCCGGTGCTGCCATTCGGATCAAAACCTGATCCAGGCCGTGATCGCGCCATCGGATCCCGTCGCGCACCGTCCCGTAGTCCGGCATTGGTGCGTCCAGGCCGTCGCGGCTGATCAAAAGCTGTATTGGACGTGTGGCCAGAATATCGGCGCGCGACCGGGCGAGTCCCATCGCAACCTCTGACGCGAAATTGAGACTTTCGGCAGACAATATCCGGCGCTCCGTTGAGAGTTCCACCACCTCCTCGGCATGCGACAAGACGGCGTCGGCGCGCGCAACCCAGCTCGAGCCCAGCGGGCGAACGGAAACATCAATAAAAACATCCGTCGGCACAGGTAAAACAAGGCTGAGCGCGCGCCTATGGCGGATCGCTGCCTCGCCGATCATGATATCTGCACCTGCTGCCAGAGCGCCGTAAAGCGGTCCGATAGCCTCAGCGCGAAAGACCTCATCGAGCTTGCGCGCAAGCTCCGCTTGCGCCTCCGCATCCACGCTGGCGGGTGAAAACAGGTTTCCGGCATAATGCGCAGGCCGGGGCATAGGTGACCAGCTAAAGGGATCGGACATGCCCAGACACGCGCAGATCCAGGCGACTTGCCGACGGGTGGTTGCATGCGCCAGCCTGTTTTCCGGGTCTTGCTCGAGCGCCTCGGAGAGGGCCAGCCGCGCGGCGATCTCCTCGCCAAGGATGAGATGCGCCTCGGCCTCAGAGGCGCAGCGATAATAGCGAGCCTCCGGTGTGATCCGGCGTATCGCATGACGTCGCAGACCGAGAACCTGGCGGGCCCACCCCCTGGCCTGGCTAATCTTACCAGCCAAGAGGTAAAGCGCGGCGGCATTGACCGCAGGGTAGTGGCCCTCGGTCTGCCGGGCGATCCCCGCATAGGCTTCAGCCGCCTGTAGGGCTAGTGCCGGACGGTCACCTGGGTCGGCCTCCAACGCACGCGCCTTGGCCAGCCGCGCCTGCAATACCAGGCAATCTTCATCGTCGCGCGCAGCATCGAGGCCAAGCGTCCTGAAAAGCGCTTCCGCGCGGTCAAGAGCGCCCGACTTGATGAGACAGAGCACAGCGCGGTGTCCGACCCATATCTGGCCTGGCTCCCGCGTCAGAGCGGATCTGCAGAGCTCATAAGCCTGCGCGAGATTTCCTTCCCGGAAACTCTGCTCGATTTGCGCGCGCACGGGCACCTCTCGACCGATGAGGCCAGACCTCCGCTCAAGGATTGGGTGGCGGCGGCGGAGGAACAGAGATTTTGGGATCGATTATCACGCGTGTCGACTGCTGACCTGCGTCTTGGGACGCCTCAATGAAAAGAGCGAACTCATACGGAGACTTGGACTCAGCAGCCGTATTGATGTCGATCTTGAAGCTGCGTGGAGCGCAGGACAGACCGTTCAGGGTCAGCCATGCCAGCCCCGTAAAGGCGCCATCCGGCAAATCCGTCTTGAACTTGATACGCGCATCCTCAAAACCCCATCCGGGCGAGTGGACGTGAAAGATCAGTCGGGTCTGCGGATCCGCACCGAGGTCAAACGGACAAGACAGGGCCGCGGAACACGGTTGCCAAAGTCCGGCAAGTGCGGCCGCACAGGCCAGTCTGAGCGTCGACGTATCCGCACCAGGATAGTCATCCACCGTGTCGGCAAAGGTCAGGAAAATTTCGGTTATGTCGCCATCCGTGAAGGCGTCGCGACCAGAATCATTGCCGTGAATGACCACAAAGCCGTCGGATGCCAGTGCGATAAGACAAATTTGGGTGGCCCGATCCGCACCGTCGGATGCGGCATTATCGGTTTCGGCCGCGAGACTTGATTGTATCTGCTTGCCATCGAATGCGTCGATTATGTCCTGGTTCATGCCTCGTTCTCTCTCCCTAGAGTTTTCGGCACGGATCGATTGTTCGGGTGTCCTGACGGATGCGTCTTCGCATGCTGAAAGACCCCGGCTCGCCGATCACGGCCTGCTTCATCGCGTCAGTTCGCGTCCAGAAATTCTGTTTCCAACCGGCGAAGTGCACGATCGAATTCGCGGGCCGCATCGGCCGAAAGGCTGGCCTCAACATCTGACAAATGAGTTGTCATTGTTACGAGCACCTCGCGGGCGGCTTCGGGATTTTGGCGTGCGAGATATATCTCTGCCAAAAGATTGGCCACGGCAGCATAGTAGAGAGCGCCATCGTCAAACACGCCGTGCCAGTCCTGAGTGGATGCAAGCCGGTTGATGACCGGCAGCAAAGCCTGCTCGGCATCAGAATACTCACCGGCAGCGATAAGAATGCTCGCCTCAATCTGTGCGGCCTGGACGGCACTTGAGGTGAATTCGACGCCCTCCGCTTCCTGCCAGGTCGGGTGCGCCATCATGGACCAGGCATCGAGATAGGCGGATCGGGCATTCCGGACATTATTTGCGTAGAGGTGGGTCCGGGCCAGCCAGAGGCGTTGGCGAACCGCTATCAGCAACCATTGCGCATTGGACGGCTCGTGATCGATCAGGGCATCAACCTCCAAGGAGGCGATCTGTAAAACAGCGATGGCTTCCTCAACCGCGGTCGCATCGGCGGTATCGCGAGCTGCAAGCAGGAGGCGTGCAAGTCCCAGTTCTGCGACGACCGCATCGCGGCGCGCGATCCAATTCGTCTCCATCTCATCAATCTGGCCATAGGCCTCGATTTGCTGGCGCAAAGCATCAAGGGCCGCGTCGGGACCGTCGGTGTGTTCAAGCACACGCGCCATCCAACCCCAGGCATCGGCCAATTCCCGGCGCAAAACAGAGGAGTCCGGTTGCGCATCGCTCAACCAGATAAAGCCGTTGAGGGAGTCGCGAAACGCCTCGCGCGCCTCATCATAGCGGTATTGGCCAATATAAAGGGTTCCAAGATTCGAATGGGCGTAAGCAAGCTCATGACGCCATTCGAGATTTTCCGGATCAATCGCTGCAAGCTGGACCGCCAGGTCGCGATATTCATTGAAGCGTTGCTCCGCGACAGCGAGATCCCCCCGGAGATAGGCAAAATATCCGACCCAGTAGGCGGATTGGGAATGTTCGTAGATTCGGGCCGGAGCGTCCGGGTCCACGGCGAGAATTTGCTGCGTGGTCAAATAGGCATTGCGAAAATGCACAATGGCGCCATCGAGATTGCCCCGCGCACCGTCAATTTCGCCCAGAAGATGATAGGCGCGGGATTGTCGTCCCAGAGAATCGGCCACCAAACTCCGCGCGGGCTGCGTCTCGTAATACTCGATCACTTTTGCCCCGACAGCATCGAGCACG
>JBELMP010000099.1:0-9806 GCA_042095695.1 Maricaulis sp.
GCTTTTATTGCGTGGTTGATCTGCACGCGATCACCATGCCGCATGATCCGGACACACTGCCGGACGCGGTTCGCTCGGCTGCGGCCGCCTATATCGCGTCCGGTGTCGACCCGGAAAAGAGCGCGATCTTCGCCCAGTCCGCGGTGCCGGCCCATGCCGAACTTGCCTGGATTTTCAATTGCGTCGCACGGCTCGGCTGGCTTGAGCGCATGACCCAGTTCAAGGACAAGGCGGGCAAGGACAAGGAGCGCGCCTCGGTCGGCCTGTTCACCTATCCGGTACTGCAGGCCGCGGACATCCTGGTCTACAAGGCGACTCATGTGCCGGTCGGCGAGGACCAGAAACAGCATCTGGAATTGTCGCGTGACATCGCGGCGCGCTTCAATCGCGACTACGGCAAGGGTGAGGCCATCTTCCCGCTGACCGAACCGGTGATCCAGGGCCCGGGTGCCCGGGTGATGTCGCTACGCGATGGCAATGCCAAAATGTCCAAATCCGATGTGTCAGATAACTCGCGTATCAATCTTGAGGATGATGCGGACATGATCGCCCGCAAGATCAAGAAGGCCAAGACGGATCCTGAACCGCTGCCGAGTGAGGAGGCCGGTCTGGCCGAGCGTCCGGAGGCTTCGAACCTGGTCGGCATTTTTGCCGCACTGTCCGGGCAGACAAAAGCGGATATCCTTGCGGAATATGGCGGTCAGGGCTTTGGCGCATTCAAGCCGGCACTGGCTGATGCGGCTGTTGAATATCTGGCCCCCATTTCTGACGAATACCGGCGGTTGATCTCGGATCGCGCCGAGATTGATCGCATTCTGACCCGAGGCGCGGAACGGGCTCAATCCGTCGCGCAGCCGATTGTCGAAGAAACCAAGAAAATTATCGGCTTCTGGGGCCGGTAAGGAAAGAAAACTGATGCTGCGTTGCGCCCTTCTGCTCACCTTCACCCTGACCATCGCCGCCTGTAGCGAGCCAGCGCGAGAGCCTGCGGAGATGGATCACAGCGCGATGGACCATGAGATGATGGGCCATGAAGCAGCCGGAGCGCTGGAACCCCTGGCCGATGATGGCGTCATGCCGGAGATCGAAATTCGTGCCGCCTGGATGCGTCCGCATCCCAATGGGCGCGATGTGACCGCCGCCTATTTCGCCGCGCGCCTCATAGAGGGCAGTGCCGATCGTCTTGTATCTGCGCAAATCGCCGGCGCTGAGCGTGTCGAGCTCCATGGCCACACAATCAGTGCCGACGGCATGATGCAAATGCACGAGATCGGCGCGCAAACCCTGACGGGCGAGGGGCCGCTGGTCTTCACGCCAGGGGGGCGTCACCTGATGGTGTTCGGACTGCCGACCGTTGTCGAAGGTGATGCGGTCGACGCGGTGCTGGTTTTCGAGCGCGCGGGCGAGGTCGCGGTCCGCTTCCAGGTTCGCAACATGCCGCCGGGCCAGATTACCGATTACTGATCCGCAGGATCAGTTGCGGCTTCCGCTTGTATAAAGCGGGCCGGGTCATAGCGAGACGGTGCGCGCGGATAGAATAATCGCATCATCCAGACCCCGGTTCCGAGCACAGCCAGCAGGAAGAAGCCTGCGGGATTTTCCTGCATGACCGCGAGGATGTAGAAGAATCCGGCGGCGAGCAGCGATAGCAGGGCACCAAGGACGAACATCGCCACCAGGAAGGCGCGCGAGGGCCCTTCGATAAAGGCGATCTTGTCCGCCCGCGACAGAAGCGCTTCATGCAGGCTCCGGAGCAGGGGCTGAAAGCTGTCAATCTCGCTTTCGAACACGCCGGGAGCCTTGAACCGCATGGATCCGAAGACCAGCTCGGACCCAGTGGCGCCCTTGACGCGGCAGACCGCCTGGCTCGCCCGCGCAGCCATTTCGACATTGAGGCGGACCTCCTGCACTTCCGCGAATTTCAATTCACGATAGCGCTGACCCGTCACTGTCTCCTGGACAATCCCGTCCTCGGTAAGACTGGTCAGGGTCTCCGGCGTGCCGAGATGGCGACGATCATGATGCGGCTGTGCCATGGGCAACTCCTTCATGCTTTCGGCCTCTAGCAGCAATTACTGGACGAGTCGTTCGAAACTCGCCACATTTCCTGCGCATGACCCAGGCGATACGCAAATTTCTTGTCGTTGCAGACGATTCGGATGAGAGCCGCACGGCGCTCTATTTCGCGGCTCGCCGGGCCCAGCGCTGCGAGTGCAAGGTTATGATCCTCGCCACCCATGAGCCCGGTGACTTCAATCACTGGATCGGTGTTGCGGAGACGGTCAAGCGAGAGGCCGAGGATGCGGCTGAAGCCCTGCTGGAATCCATGGCGGAGGATGCAGAGGCCGTGACCGGCGAACGTCCGGAACTCCTGTTGCGCGAGGGCGACCGCATGGCGGTACTCGGCCAGGTGCTCGAGGAGGATCCGCTGATTTCCTTTCTGGTTCTCGGCGCTGCACGGTCCTCGGAAGGGCCGGGCCCGCTCGTCTCAGCCCTGGCGCGCGGCAAGGGACTGTTCTCCCGCCGGGCGGTACCGGTGACGGTGGTCCCCGGGGACATGCCGTCCGAAGAGATTGACGCCCTGACCTAAAACCTTACGCGGTCCATGGTTGAATTCCGGACGGATCAGGGCCAATTGGTCACCAGGAGAATGATCATGTTTATCCAGACCGAAGCCACGCCCAACCCCAATACGCTCAAGTTTCTGCCCGGACGCGAGATCTCGCCGGATCGACCACGCGAGTACGAGGATGCAGTAGCGGCCTCAGCCTCGCCCTTCGCCGAGGACTTGTTCACCATTGACGGCGTCGCCGGCATTTTTCTGGGTGAAGACTTTATTGCCATTACCAAGACCGATGCGGTGGAATGGGATCACATCAAGCCCTTTCTGCTTGGCGCCATCATGGATGGTCTTCAGTCCGGGCGCCCGATCACCGGTGACGCCGAAAACGATAGCGGGCATGCCGCCTATGAGGGTGAGGCAGAAGGCATTGTGAAGGAGATTGTCGAGCTGATCGATACACGTGTTCGGCCGGCGGTCGCACAGGATGGCGGCGATATTCTCTTTCACTCCTTTATTGCCGACAGCGGCACGGTACGCCTGAAAATGCGCGGCGCCTGTGCAGGATGTCCGTCGTCCACCATGACGCTAAAGGCGGGGATTGAGAATCTCCTCAAACACTACGTCCCTGAGGTCAAAACCGTGGAAGCGGTTGAGTAATCTTAAATTGCACCGTATGAATTTTTCCCTCTCAGGTTAATCGCCGATAGGGGAAGGCATGCTTTCGCTTCAGGATGTCGAGCAGCTCAAGGCCGATCAGTGCACGCTTGAGCGCAAACGATTGGTCAATCGCGGGAAGAGCTTTGACGAAGCTCTCGCACATGCGCTCCGCGAGTTCGCGATATCAAAATACATTGAAATCGAGGATATCGAATTCCGTCCAATGGCGGATAATCACTGGCGCAAACGGCTGGAAACGATTGTCACATCGACGATTGAGGCGGAAATCGACCCGACCATATTCCAGCTCATAAGCACCTTCATGGAAGAATTCGTCCATCACAGCCAGTCAGTGTCCAGACTTACCCATGTTCCACTTCCGGCCCTGCTGCGCTCCGGGCGTCTCAACCCGTTTGAGGATTTTTGTCTTCGCCGCAAGAACCGCTTGATCGGCTTCAAGCACCAGCTGTTCGAGAACCGCTTCCGGCACCTGATGTGCGAAGCCTCTCGCAATATCCCCAATGCCGAACGGCCGCTCTATATGAATGACCGCTTTGTTCGCAAACGCGCACTGTTTGCCCGAATTGCTATCAAGGAGCAGATCGAGCGCCTGCCCTGGGCCGAGATCGTTGTTCGCTGATCCGGGAGGACTGCCTTGCCCTCTGCGCCAATCCAGATTGCCTCCTGGGAGCGGATATCCTTCATTCTGAGAAATAATCAGCTCATCCCGAGCTATCTCGCAATCACGGCCATCCTCAATCTACCGACGATTTCTGCCTATCTCGGAGACATTACCCCACGCGCCGGGGCCCGGCTTGTCCAGCCGGATTCTGCTCTGGCAGGCCTCTCGGCATTTCCGCAACCGGGCTTCTGGTTCGTGCTGGGGCTGGCCGTCTATTTCTTCTCTTATCTGGTATATATGTTTGCCTGCCCGCATCTCCTGCTTGTCTACAAGACCAAGCACGAGTTCGCCGTCGCAGCGACATCACCCCATGCACAATCGCGTCGACGCGGCGGCACCGCCTCGCATCCGGAGCGACGCCTTAAGGAGTGGCGCCTCGCGAACGTCTGGGCTCCGCATTTGCGTTTAGCTCTTGCCATTTCGCTTCTATTTTTTGCGACGTGCTTTGCCTTCTCGACAATCGGGTTTCTTCTAGCGCTGCAGTGATTTCTGCCGCAGACTTGCAGCCCTCGATCGCGTCAAAGATTTCGGTCCAGATGGTCTCTTCAGTGAAGTCGACCAAGCGGCGAGCGCGCTGGAGATTTTTCGTCATGTTACCTCTCCTGACAGCTGGCACCGAGAAAGGCGGCGGAAGATAGGACCTTGACCGCACCGAATCAACCGTATGAATCGATTTTCGCCGGGGCGCAACCTAAGCGGCTATCGACTCAAGAATGGCCGGTACGGGACTCCATTTGCCGTCAGGCCCCCCGTTCATGGAGAAAAAGACTCACAGCCGCAGACGCTCAATGGCGCTGATTCGCGAATTCCGTTACACCACCGCGCCATGAACATCCTTGCGCTCGATACGACCGGAAAAGACTGCGCGGTCGCCCTGCGGCGCCCGCATGAAGACGATTTGATCCTGCGGGAAACCATCGGCCGCGGTCATGCTGAACGCCTTGCACCCATGGTCCAGGAGTGCCTGTCGCTTGCCGGACTTGGCGCAGCTGCGCTCGATCGGATCGGCGTGACCATAGGACCGGGCAGTTTCGCCGGCACACGCGTCGGCGTGGCCTTCGCGCGCGGTCTCGCCCTTGCCGCCACAGCGCCCGCCTATGGCATTTCCAATCTGGCTGTCTGGGCCGCCATGACCACCATCCGGCCCGTCGTTATTGCCCATGATGCCAAGCGCGGTGATGTCATTGTCCAGACCTGGACCCACCTGGGCTTTGATGACCCGGAGCGTCTCTCGCTCATCGCCGCACAGGCAAAAATCGGCGACCGGCCGGTATCCGGACCCGGGGCCTCGCTATTCGATCCGCAAGCATTGCCTGACCCGGCCCTTGATCTCTCGGTGTTGCTGGATCTGACGGCACGCGCACCTGACACGGCGAGCCCGCCGGCACCTTTCTATGCCCGACCGCCGGATGCCAAACTGCCCGGCGGTATCGACCCATGAGTATTGTCTGCCTTGGCCCGTCCAGCGCCGACGATATGGCAGCGCTACACGCGCAATGTTTTAATGCGGGCTGGTCCGCAGTGGAATTCTCCGCACTCTTGCATCTTGCCAGCAGCGATGTGCGGGGCGAACGAAAGCACGGGCGTTTGCACGGCTTTATTCTGTGTCGCAAAGCGGTAGACGAGGCGGAAATCCTGACCATCTGTGTCGACCCGGGCAGGCAGGGCCAAGGCCTGGGGTTCGCATTGCTCGAAACCGCCCAGATGGCGCTCGCTGAAGCGGGGATTGAACGCGTCTTCCTGGAGGTCTCGACACAAAATTCGGCGGCCCGCGCCCTCTATCAACGCGCCGCCTACCGGGAAATCGCGCGCCGCAAAGCCTATTATCGCGATGGCACGGACGCGATTGTCCTGGAAAAATCGCTTGTCGAGCGTGGACAAGCCTAGGCGATACCGCCTATCACTCCGAAACCAGCCAGAGGAAATGATATGCCGGACCGGATTGAGAAACTGTGCGTCGAAAAAGGTCTGCGGATGACGGATCAGCGCCGGGTGATCGCCCGGGTTTTGTCGACCTCACAGGACCATCCTGATGCGGAAGAGCTGCACCGACGCGCCTCGGCCGAGGACCCGCGCATCTCTCTCGCCACGGTATACCGCACAGTTCGCCTGTTCGAAGAGGCGGGAATCATCGAGCGGCACGACTTCCGCGATGGACGCTCGCGCTATGAAGAAGCCGGTGATGACCATCATGATCACCTCATTGATCTCAAATCCGGCGAAGTCGTCGAATTCGTAAATGAGGAGATCGAGCGTCTGCAGGAAGCGATCGCACGCAAGCTGGGCTATAAGCTTGTTGATCACAGGCTCGAGCTATACGGCATACCTCTCTCAAGCGCCGATGATTAAGCGCTCCGGCTATCAGGATTAGTTCATGTCAGCGCGCGCGCCCGGCAAGCACGCCATCACCTTTATTTTCATCACTGTGATGATCGACATGATCGGCTTTGGCCTGATCATTCCGGTGATGCCTTCCCTGCTGGAAGAGCTGACCGGGCTGGCACCGAATGAGGCCGTCGTGCTCGGCGGGCTGCTGACGGCCGTCTATGCCCTGACCCAGTTCATTTTCGCCCCGATTGTTGGCGGCTTGTCCGACCGTTTCGGACGCAAGCCGGTGCTGCTCTGCGCCTTGGCCGGTTTCGCCATTGACTATGCGATCATGGGTTTCGCATCCGTCTTCTGGCTGCTCTTCCTGGGCCGCCTCATGGCCGGTGTTTTCGGCGCCAGCTATGCTACCGCCAATGCCTTCATCGCCGACATCACCCCGCCGGAAAAACGGGCGGGTCGCTTCGGGCTGATCGGCGCCGCCTTCGGACTCGGCTTCATCATCGGGCCGGCCATTGGCGGTTTTCTGAGCGAGCTATACGGGCCGCGTGCGCCGTTTTTCGCGGCAGCCGTTCTCGCCGGTGCCAATTTCATCTACGGGCTGATTGTCCTGCCGGAAACACTGGCGCCCGAAAATCGCCGCCCGTTCAATCTGCTGCGCGCCAATCCATTCGGGTCGCTGTGGCAGATGCGGAACTATCCGGCGGTGCTGATCATGCTCGGCGCCGTTTTCCTGATGATGCTCGGCCATTCCGTCTATCCGGCGATCTGGTCCTACTTCGCGGCCTATCGCTTCAATTGGAGCGATGGCGATATTGGCCTGTCCCTGATGTTTGTCGGATTGACCACCGCCTTCGTCCAGGGCGCGCTCACCGGGCGGCTGGTCCCGGCGCTGGGCGAGTGGCGCGCGATCATAATCTCCCTGGCGCTCGGGACGCTGGGCTATATCGGCTATGGTTTCGCAACCGCTGGCTGGATGGTCTATATGATCGTACTGATCGGCTCGATCGGCAATATTGGCGGCCCTGCCATCAATGGTGTGATGTCGCGTATCATACCGCCGAATGCGCAGGGCGAGCTGCAGGGCGCCATGACAGGGCTGACCAGCCTGGCCAACTTTATCGGCCCGCTGATCCTGCCCTCGGTTTTTCGCTATTCGACACAGGATGGCATGCCTGCCGTCCTGTCAGGAGCGCCCTTCTTCCTCGCGGCAGGGATTACGATCATCGCGCTGACCATTATCTTCATCGCGCGCAGCCGCGATGATGGCCAGGCCAATGAAACACCGCCTGCCTCCCAGCCCTCACCCGCAAGCCAGACCGAGGCGGACTAGGCAAACCCCCTTGCCCTGCAAGGCCTTTTCGAGCATAAACCCCGCCTCCTCGGCATAGGGCCGCAGGCAGAGGAATGATCGAAAAGCGCATGAGTTCGACGCGGAAACGCCTGTTTATCAAAACCTATGGCTGCCAGATGAATGTCTATGATTCCGAGCGGATGAAGGATGTTCTGCACCCGCTTGGCTATGAGCCATCGGATGCGCCTGAAGGTGCCGATCTGGTTATTCTCAATACCTGCCATATCCGCGAGAAGGCTGCGGAGAAAGTGTATTCCGAGCTCGGTCGCCTGCGCCCGCTGAAGGAGAAGAAGGCGGATGCGGGCGGCATGACGATTGCGGTCGCCGGCTGTGTTGCCCAGGCGGAAGGTGCGGAGATTATCAATCGGGCGCCTGTTGTTGATCTCGTCGTCGGTCCGCAAACCTATCACAAGCTGCCGGAGCTGATCGCCAAGGCGCATCGTGAGCGCGGCGAGGCGCTCGATACGGAATTCGAGGTCGAGGACAAGTTCGACCGTCTCGGCAATGACCGCCAGGTCGAAGGGTATTCGGCCTTCGTGACGGTCCAGGAAGGCTGCGATAAATTCTGCACCTTCTGCGTCGTGCCCTATACGCGTGGCGCGGAATGGTCGCGTCCGGTTGACCAGATTGTTGCTGAAGTCCGGGCGCTGGCTGCCAAGGGCGTGCGCGAGGTCACACTCCTGGGCCAGAATGTGAACGCCTTCCACGGCGAAGCACCGGCAGGTCGCGAGGCCGACGGCGCATGGGGCCTGGGTCAGCTGGTCCGGCATCTCGCCCTGATCGGCGGTATCGAGCGGATCCGCTTCACGACCAGCCATCCGCGCGACATGGATGAGGATCTCATCTCGGCATTTGCCGACACGCCCAAGCTGATGCCCTATTTTCACCTTCCGGTACAGGCTGGTTCAGACAAGATCCTGAAAGCCATGAACCGTCAGCATAGCGCACAAGACTATCTCGCCATCATCGACCGCTTGCGCGAAACACGGCCTGATATCGCAATTTCCGGCGACATGATTGTTGGCTTTCCCGGCGAGACGGACGCGGATTTCGACGCCACGCTCGACCTGGTCCGCCACGTGAATTACGCCTCCTGCTTCTCTTTCAAGTATTCAAAACGCCCGGGCACACCCGGCGCAGCCATGACCAATCAGGTCGATGAGGCGGTAAAAACCGAACGGCTGTTGATCCTGCAGAATCTGCTCAACGAGCAGCAGATCGCCTTTAATCGTGCCCAAATCGGCCGGACACTGCCCGTCCTGTTCGAAAAGCCTGCACGCATGGAGGGGCAATTGCATGGCCGTAGCCCCTATCTTCAGGCGGTCCACGTGAGCGCACCTGAGAGCATGCTCGGACAGATCGCCGAGGTCCGGATCGAGGACGCCACCCGGAATGCCCTCGCGGGAACGCTTATCGGATCGGAGCAGGACGCCGCGTGACATCCTCCAGCACGACCCCGCGCAAGCGCGCGGCCAAACCCAAGCGCCAGGCCTCGGAGAGTCTGCATCTGCAGGATGCGGAGCGGGTCCGCGCGCTCGCAGGCGCGGGAGACCGCTTCCTGATCATGATCGAGGAAGAGCTGGATGTGCGCCTCAGCGCGCCCGGTGGCGGCCAGATCATAATTACGTCCGAAGCCGCCGATGCGCGGGACGAGGCCAAACGGGTGCTCAAACGTCTCTACGCCAGCCTTGAGCATGGATTGACCTGTGATGAGGCCGCCGTTCGTGCCGCCCTGCGGGCACGCGACAGCGAAGAAACCGGCGCCGCTGATGACGGTGTCATTCGCGTTCCGCGCGGCAATAGTCTGATTGCCCGCACCGAAGGTCAGCGCACCTATGTGCGTGCCCTCAAGAATGAGGCCCAGTACGACCTTGTTTTCGGTGTCGGCCCTGCCGGTACCGGCAAGACATTACTGGCCGTCGCCTATGGGGCCTCGCTTCTGGTCCAGCGCCGGATCGAGAAACTCATCATCACCCGTCCGGCGGTCGAGGCTGGCGAGAAGCTTGGCTTTCTGCCCGGCGATCTGACCGAGAAGGTCGACCCCTATCTCCTGCCTGTCTGGGACGCCCTGGCCGATACGCTCGGCCGCTCCCAATTGGAGAAAATGCGGGAGGATGGACGGATCGAGGTCGCACCGATCGCTTTTATGCGCGGGCGGACGCTCAATCGCGCCTTCGTTCTTGTGGACGAGGCACAGAACACCTCACGCGCTCAGATGCAAATGG
>JBELMP010000100.1:0-9652 GCA_042095695.1 Maricaulis sp.
AGCCCCCCACGAATTTGGCGATCCGCGTGCCCAGCTTCATGAGCTTGATCAGCGTGCCCTGAGGCAATTTGCGGACCTGACCATACCAGTCGGTCAGATTGGTCACGAAATCCTCCATCCGCTTAAGGCGCTCTGCCGCCGCGGCCGGCGTATCCGGGTCCGATTCCGCGTGCGCCGCGCATTCCCGCAGGATCGCGAGAGTGGGATCAATCTCTCTTTGTTTCCGGGCCTCGGCGATGGCCATCAACATGTCCCAGGGCTCATGGGTCGCCACAAAATGATCGCGCCGATCGCCCATTTTATGCTCGAGCGTGACCAGTCCCAGCGTCTGCAATTCCTTGAGTGAATTTGATACATTCGACCTGGCGATCTTCAGCGTATCGGTGATCTCCTCGGCATGCAGGGGCTCATCCGCGAGATAGAGCAAGGCGTGGATCTGGGCGATGGACCGATTGACGCCCCAGCGCGCGCCCATCTCACCCCAATGGAGGACAAATCTCTGCATGGGTCCGGATAGATACATTTTTTCCTCTATTTCTGTATTTACAGAACTAACTTATATAGCACGATCCTTCCCCTGACAAACCGCTCGTTGCCGGGGCTGGCCCCGGTGAGCGCGCTTTTTTCTGGGCGGCCAGGACGAATCTGCGTTAATTCTACGCTTGATGAGCCGGTCTGGGTGTTGGTCTTATGTCGTCATCTGACATTTCCTCCGCAAGCGATGCCTGCGCGAGAGCGCATCTTCAAGACATTGCCTTGCAGTTGATCGCCACGCCAGAGGCGGATTACCTCTCGCAATTCGTTCGCGTTGCCGGCGAGGTCATCGGGGCGCAACTCGTGCTCGTAAGCCGCATCTTTGGACGGGACGCACCCGTCACAGCCTATGCGATATATGATTCCAGCGGACAGGCGACTGAATATGAGCACCCGCTCAGCGGAACCCCCTGCGAACAGGTATTCGATGGTCTCAAGCCCTTCATTCGGACCGAGGGTCTGAAATCATGTTTTCCCGAAGATACTGATCTACAAGCCTTCGATCTCGATGCTTATGTCGGAATGCCGTTGAATCATGAAAACGGAGAGTGCTTCGGCCTGATCGCGGCGCTATGGAGCGCGCCCCCCACGCACCCCGAGGCCGTGCTGAAGATCTTCGAAGCCGTGGAGCCCCGGCTTATCGCTGGGGTCGAGCTCATCGACAAGCAACGTCAGGAGACGCAACGCCTCGCATCGGAGCTGGAAGTCATTTCCAATCGAATGGAAGTGGCCGTGAAAAGCTCTGAGATCGGGATCTGGGAGTATGATATCGAACAGCAGTCGATGGATTGGGACGATCGTATGCACGCGCTCTACGGGCGTACGCCGGGTACGATCGTGGCATACTCAGACTGGACGAATGCAGTCCACCCGGATGATCGAGCAAGGGCTGAGTCCGATGTTGAAACAGCTCTCGATAGGCGGACCGATTTTCATTCCGAATTTCGAATTATTCGGCCGGATGGCGAAGTTCGGCATATCCGGGCCAGCGGCAGGCCTATCACGCTGTCCCCCAACATGTCCCGCCTCATCGGCTGCAATATCGATATAACTGAGGATGTTCTCAAAAATCAGGAACTTGTAGAAAAACGCGAAGCGGCTGACGCGGCCAATGTCGCAAAATCACAATTCCTCGCCAATATGAGTCATGAAATTCGCACGCCGCTCAATGGCGTGCTCGGCATGGCGCAACTTATGTCGCGGACGGATTTGTCAGAACGCCAGAGCCGTTTTCTGACAACAATATTGAGCTCTGGCGAAACACTTCTGTCATTGATCGACGATGTGCTCGATTTATCCAGAATCGAAAGCGCCGCCCTCACGCTCAATCCGCAGCCCTTTTCCCTAGAAGAACTTCTAAACTCTACCATCGCAGCAACGTCCGGGCTGGCAGCTGAAAAAGGTCTCGCTTTAAACCTGAAGCTTGGGAACGGGCTGGATGGCTATCGTCTTGGTGACGCCAAGCGACTGCGGCAAATCATCTATAATCTGCTCGGTAATGGCGTGAAGTTCACCGATTCGGGCGAAGTCCGGCTGGTCGTGAACCCAGCGGATGGGGATCGCGTCCGGTTTGATGTGGTCGATACCGGCATCGGTGTTCCAGAACATGCGGAGGACCTGTTATTCCATCGCTTCGCCCAAGCGGATACATCGAACACGAGAGAGTATGGCGGCGCCGGGCTTGGACTGTCGATAAGCTGGGAACTGGTTGAGCTTTTTGGCGGAGAGATAGGTTTCACCCGCAATGAGGACCGGGGCACTACCTTCTGGTTCATTATTCCCCTTCCGTTAGCTGCCAATCCTCCCGAGGCGGCCTGTCCGGATCCCGCGACTGCAAACCGTATCGCAGGCCTGCCGGGCAAGGAGAAAACCGTATTGGTCGCCGAAGATATCGAGCACAACCGCGACCTCCTGGTCGAGGCGCTAACGAACGAAGGGTATGTTGTACGCACCGCCGAGAATGGTGCTATTGCCCTGGATATCTGGCGAAAGGATCATCTCGACGCGATCCTCCTAGATCTTCAAATGCCGGTGATGTCTGGCGAGGAAGTAATCTCGGCGATCCGGCGGAGCACCGGCGACAACACGGATGTTCCGATCCTCGCTGTTACAGCCGACGCGGCGCGCGCCACCCAGGAAAGAATAACTGCAATGGGGGCGGATGAATATTTTAGTAAACCAGTCGACTTGAGCACATTGCTGACAACGCTAGAGTCGAGGCTCGTTTAATGCTGAAGGATTCGTTTTGGCGAGCTTTATCATCGCCGTTGTCGATGACGACCCGGTCGAACATTTTCTCATCACCGAGATGACGGCGGACCTTCCCATGGCCATCGACGTCGTGTGCTTTCACACGCTTGAGGCTTTCTTGCAGGCTGAGCCGCAGCGCTTCAGCCATGTCTTTCTCGATCGTCGCCTGCCACCGCATAGCGAATACACGGATACCTTGCCGCAAATCGCGGCGACCGAGTTTTCCGGCGAAGTTATCTTGATGACGGCTCATGATCCCGGGCTCGATACCGGAGAGTACGGGTTGACGGTTACGGGGCCGGTCGACAAGCTGGACCTGATCAAACCGGAAATCTTTGGCGCCATTCTGGAAGGCCATTATCTGGCCGCCTAGCTCACCAGGAGCGAGCGAATGGATTCGCCAATCACCTGGGCCTCATCAGCGCGCGCGGACCCGCGGCGCCAGGCAATCCCGATTTCTCGCCCGATCACAGACGGATTGAACGGGCGCACCACAAGATCCAGCTGATCCACGAGGCCGCGCTCGACAGCAAGCCGCGGGACCAGGGTTACGCCGAGTTCAGATCGTACCATTTGCACCAGCGTATGGAGGCTGGTGGCAGCGAAATCCGAGCGCGCCTTTCCGGCTGCACAGGCCGAAAGGACATGGTCGCGCAGGCAATGGCCATCCTCCAGCAAGAGCATGGCCTCCGCCGCCAGATCCGACGCGGCAAGATTGGGCTTCTCCGCGAGGGCATGCCCGGGCGAGCAGCACAACAGGAATTCATCAATCCCCAGCGACCGGGTTTCAATCATCGCCGCTTCATAGGGCAGGGCGATCAGAGCCGCGTCGAGGCGCCGCTCGCGCAGGGAGTCCATCAAGCGTTCTGTCAGATCCTCGCGCAGATAAAGCTGCAGATCAGAATAGGATTTGCGCAGCACCGGCAGGACTTGCGGCAGCAGGAAAGGCGCAATGGTCGGGATCACGCCCAGCTTGAACGGACCACTTAACGGCTCGCCCGCTGCCTGCGCGGCAGTCACAAGATCCTCTGCCTCGGTCATTACCGTGCGCGCACGCTGCAACACGGTCTCGCCGGCCGGGGTCAGCACGGCACCGCGTGCGCCACGTTCGACCAGCAGGACGCACAGCGTGGTCTCAAGCTCCTTGATTGCTGCACTCAAGGTTGGCTGGGTCACATGCGCGGCTTCGGCGGCACGACTGAAACTGCCATGTTCTGCAAGGGCAATCAGGAATTGAAGCTGGCGGAGGGTCGGTAGCGGAGTCATGCTATAGAATATGCCTATAATTCAGCAAAAAACAATCCATTTGCTTTATTTCATCTCAGACCTCATATCCCGCTCGTCTGAACTGGCCGGGCGATTCTCGCACCGGTTCTTAATTTGGAGATAGACATGCTGGGAATTGGCGAAAAACTGCCTGAGTTTGAAATTGTTGGCGTAAAGCCGGGCTTTAATGCCCATGAGGAAAACGGCGAGTCCGCATTTGAAGCCGTCAACCAGGACAGCTTTGACGGCAAGTGGAAAGTGATCTTCTTCTATCCGAAGGATTTCACCTTCGTCTGCCCGACCGAGATCGTGGCTTTCGCCAATCTGAACGAAGAGTTCGCCGACCGCGATGCGGTCGTCCTTGGCGGCTCCTCCGACAATGAATTCTGCAAGCTGGCCTGGCGCCGCGAGCACCCGGATCTCGACAAGCTGGGCATGTGGCAGTTTGCCGATACGACCGGTTCCCTGATCGATGCGCTGGGCGTTCGCTCGGAAGAGGGCGTTGCTCTGCGCGCGACCTTCGTTGTCGATCCGCACAATGTGATCCAGCACGTCTATGTCACCAATCTCAATGTCGGCCGGAATCCGGAAGACACGCTGCGTGTCCTGGACGCGCTGCAGACCGACGAGCTGTGCCCGTGTAACCGCCCGGTCGGTGGTGAAGTCATCGCTGCATAAGCGATTGCCCATCTGCCGCACCAGCGGCAGCTGAGATCTTGCAGTCGGACGTCTCCCCCCGGCCGTCCGGCTGCAAGATTTGTCTTTTCTGGCCCGCCTTATTCAGGAGCCCCCGAAATGAGTATTGATGCGCTGAAGAACCGCCTTCCCGACTACGCGAAGGATCTGAAACTGAATCTGTCCTCCCTGGCCCGTGAAACCGAGCTCGACGATCAGAAGAAATGGGGCACATTTCTCGCCTCCGCCCATGCTGTCGGCCAGAAAGACGTGCTGGATGCGATTGCCGCAGAGGCTGAGGCCCATCTGTCCGAGGACGCCAAAACCGCGGCCAAGGCAGCGTCTGCGATCATGGGCATGAATAATGTCTATTACCGCTTCGCCCACCTCGTATCGAACAAGGAATATGCCACCCTCCCGGCAAAGCTGCGGATGAATGTGATTGGCGCCCCGGGCGTCGACAAGGCTGATTTCGAACTCTGGTCGATGGCCGTCTCGGCCATTAATGGCTGCGGCATGTGCATGGATGCTCATGAGGCCGAGCTACGCAAGCATGGCGTGACCGCGACCCAGGTCCAGGCGGCTGTCAGGATCGGCGCCGTGATAAATGCCATTGCTCATGTGATTGCTTCTGAAGGCTAAAATCCTGCTTTCGTAATTTCACGAAAACGTCGTAATGTGTGGATAATTCAGTGATTTATCCACATGTTGCTAACTTGTTTTTGTTCCGTATAATGAGCGTATGTCGCTCATAGACCGAACCCTTGACCCGCTGCCGCGGCGCACTTCGCGATCCGGCCGGACGCCAAAGAATACGCCAGGATGGTTTTCCTCGGCGACCGCACATCGTGCGCGCTTCTTTATGGACGTGTCCTGGGCGCGGCTTGTCGCCCCGTCGCTGATCGGTTTGGCGCTGCTTATCTTCATTCAGCTCGCCGGCTGGTCCGGCAATCTCGCTTTGCTGATCGAGATCAGTGCGGTCATGCTGGTTTGTATCGGTATATATGCGCCCTGCGCGCGTCTGACGGGACTTCTGCGCCATAGCGATTGACCCGTAAGGGTCAGGCGATACTCTGCGGCCATCACAAATCAGCGCTATGCGCTCTTGGGGGGGTATCCGATGGGCTGGTGGTTCAAGGTCAAGCTGTGGCAGCGCGTTCTGGTGGCGCTCGTACTGGGCATTATTCTTGGTCTGAGCCTGAGCCAGGCCATGGGGCAGGCCGAAGCGACCGCCTTTATCGACACCTATATCCGCCCGGTCGGACTGGCCTTTATACAGCTCATCAGAATGCTGATCGTGCCGTTGATCTTCACCACGCTGGTCGCCGGCGTGATTGCGATGGGCGATCCGTCAAAGCTCGGCTCGCTGGGCATCAAGACCATTCTTCTCTACCTGGCCACGACCTTCTTCGCCAATATTATCGGCCTGACCTTCGGTTCGATCTTCCGGCCCGGTGAGGGGGCTGAGCTCGCCGGGGTCGAGGCAGTCCCGGTTTCCACCGACCCGCCGGACGCGGTTGAGCGCCTGCTGGCGATCATTCCGGAGAACCCGGTGGCCGCGCTGGCCGATGGCAATGTCCTGGCGATCATCTTCTTCTCGCTCCTGCTCGGCGTCGCCATTCTGGCGACAGGCAAGGCGGGCAAGCCGGTCGGTGATCTGTTCAACTCGGCCTCGGAAGTGGTCCTGAAAATTACACATTACGTGATGGAAGTGGCGCCTTTTGGCGTGTTTGCACTCGTCGCTTACACGGCTGCCAGCCAGGGTCTGGATGCGCTGGCGTCAATCTTCACGCTGATCATTGCTGTTTATCTCGGCCTGATTGCCCATGCGGTCATCACCTATGGCTTCCTGGTACGTTTTGTTCTGAACCTGCCCCTGGTGCGCTTCTTCCGCGGGCTGACCGATCCGATCGCGGTCGCCTATTCGACCGCCTCCTCATCGGCGACCCTGCCCGTGACCATCGCTGCGGCCTCCGACAATCTGGGCATAAAAAAATCTGTCGCCGGGTCGGTCCTGCCGCTGGGCGCCACCATCAATATGGACGGGACCGCCCTTTATCTCGGCATCCTGGCGCTCTTTACCGCACAAGCCTTCGGCTATGATCTCACACTTCTCAACTATGTGATGATTGCCTTTACCGCAGCCATTGTGTCGATCGGAGCAGCGGGCATTCCCTCGGCCTCGCTCTTTCTCCTGGCGATTGTGCTGGAGACGTTCGGCGTCACACCTGAGCATACCGCGATCATTGTCGGCTTCATCCTGCCAGTCGACCGCATCATGGACATGGCGCGCACCGCCGTGAACGTGACCGGTGATGCTGCCGTTGCAACCGCGGTGGCCAAATGGGAAGGCGAGCTCGACGAGGAAACCTTCAAGAAGCCCGCCGTCGTCTGATCCATCGCAACACGCTTCGGCTTTCAAACGAGCGTGCTGATCATCGCCGTCTCTCGGTGGTGATCCGGCCATGCTGAGCAGTCGTACTAAGTCATGTCCCTGTAAGGAGTGGCGGTATGCCTGTCCCAATACGACTGCTATTCCTTTTGCTCTCCGCAGTTCTGGCGGTCCTCATCGTGTGGGCCGTCAGGGCGGGAGATTTCTTGGCTGCCGGCGACTTCCTCACCGAAAAGCCCTGGGGCATTGTCACCCTATTCGACCTCTATTTCGGTTTCATCATCACCGCCGTGGTGATTGGCTGGACTGAACGCAAAGTGTTGATCAGCCTGTTCTGGATCGCGCCACTTTTCGTGCTGGGCAATGTCTGGGCTGGCGCCTGGCTGCTTTTGCGCGGGCACAAGCTCTACGCGGCCCTCCGGGATACGGCATCTCGCCAAATCGACTAAAATTTTATCTGTAATTAACGACATTTCGTCCTTCCGCTGGTCCCGGTAGGAGCTCGTTAATAGACTCAGCCTGGATTGGTCGTATTGAAACCGACCGGAGGACTGTCATGACGAATGTCGCAGCAGGAATTCGCAATTTCACCAAGCTCGCCCTGCTCTGGCTGACCCTGGGCGCCGTCGCGGCGTCGCTCTATGGCGCGCTTCTCGCCAGCCAGCCCAGCCCACGCAGCCTGAATCTGGCTGAAGACCGGGCCTCACCGGCTGGTCTCGCCGCCACTGATACCGAGCAGCTGAACTAGCCCGCATCCGGACTATTCTTGACAGGGTTGGACCAGGGGCGTAAACGGCGCGCTTCATCGCACAAGCTTTGATGCTTGTCTTACCTGCACAACTTCCCACCTATTGGCTGGACGAAGGGGAGGCAGGCGAGAACTCCGCTCGGCGAAGCTTTCGCTCAGCGGGGCTGATTTGCTTTGTGTGATCGAAACTTGAAGGAGCGAACGCATGTTCGACGCGCTTACAGAACGGCTTGGCGGTGTCTTTGATAAACTCACCGGCCGCGGCGTCCTTTCGGAAAAGGACGTTGATGCCGCGCTGCGCGAAATCCGCATCGCTCTCCTCGAGGCTGATGTCGCCCTGCCCGTCGTCAAATCGGCCATGGGCCAGATCCGCGAAAAAGCCGTGGGCGAGGATGTCATCAAGGCCGTCGCGCCGGGACAGCAAGTCGTCAAGATTGTTCATGACGCCCTGGTCGACCTGCTGGGTGGAGAGGGCGAACCGGAAGGCCTGCGCCTGGAAGGCGAACCGCCGATTGCCATTTTGATGGCCGGCTTGCAGGGCTCGGGTAAGACCACCACATCCGCCAAGCTCGCCAAACGCCTCAAGGATCTGCACAAGAAGAAAGTCCTGCTGGCCTCGCTCGATACCCGTCGTCCGGCGGCGATGGAGCAATTGCAACAGCTCAGCGATCAGGTCGATGTGGGCTTCCTGCCGATCGTCGCCGGCCAGAACGCCGTCGATATCGCCAAGCGCGCAATGACTGCGGGCAAGCTGCAAGGCTATGATGTCGTTATTCTCGATACGGCCGGCCGAACCTCGATCGATGAAGACATGATGTCGGAGGCACAGGCGATTGCCCAGGCGACCCGGCCCCATGAAACCCTTCTGGTCGCGGACAGCCTGACCGGTCAAGATGCCGTGGAAACCGCCCGGCGCTTCCATGAGCGCCTGCCGCTCACCGGCCTTGTCCTGACCCGTATGGATGGCGATGGGCGTGGCGGTGCAGCCCTGTCCATGCGGCATGTTACGGGCCTACCGATCAAATTTCTCGGCGTATCGGAAAAACCTGACGGGCTGGACGCGTTTGATGCGCGCCGCCTGGCCGGCCGGATCCTCGGACGTGGCGATATTGTCTCCCTGGTGGAGAAGGCGGCACAGGATCTTGATCAGGAAAAAGCCGCCCGCATGGCCAAGAAAATGGCCAAGGGCAAGTTCGACCTGGAAGATCTGCGCGAACAATTCGGCCAGTTGAAAAAAATGGGCGGCCTGGGCGGCATTATGGGCCTGCTGCCAGGCATGAATAAAGCCGCCAAGGCCCAGGCCTCAGCAGCGGGCATGGATGATAAAATGCTCTCCCGCCAGGAAGCTATTATCCTGTCCATGACCCGCGAGGAGCGTGCCAAGCCCGAAATCCTCAAGGCCAGCCGCAAGAAGCGGATTGCCGCCGGTGCCGGCGTCCAGGTCGCCGATGTGAACAAGCTGATCAAAATGCATCGGCAGATGGCCGATATGATGAAAAAAGCCGGCAAGAAGGGTCGTGGTGGCCTGGCCGGCATGATGGGCGGTATGCCCGGCGGGATGCCGGGCGGAATGCCGCCGGGCATGAACCCGTCCGATATGGGTCAGGCGACCCAGGACCTTCTCGGTGGCAAAGCGCCGGCCGGCACTCAATTGCCGGGCCTGGGCAGCGGCGCCAAACAACCTCCCGCTCTTCCCGGTCTTGGCGGCGCACCGCAGCTCGGACCGGACGGATTTCCGATCGGATTTCCAAAGAAATAACCCTGACAAGACAGCACACTAAGACCAA
>JBELMP010000101.1:0-9567 GCA_042095695.1 Maricaulis sp.
AGCAGGCCTCGACGTCTCGGCCTGGGGCTCACACCTGCTGGGCGGCCTGGTCGGCCTGCTGCTGGGGATGGCTCTGTTCGCACCCGGCTATATTGGCGGTGGCGATGGCAAATTGTTTGCGGCCGCGAGTCTCTGGTTTGGTTGGGGGGACTTTCTGCCCTATTTGCTGACAACGCTTCTTGCCGGCGGTGCGCTCGCCGTTCTGCTTCTATTGGCTCGAAAAAACCTTGCGCCTTATGCTGGCATGGGGGGTATCACCAGCCATGAAGCGCTACAGCAAGGCGGCCCTGTTCCTTACGGAATAGCGCTGGCAGCAGGCGCGATGTGGTGGTTGCCGAAGTCCGGCTTGCTACCGCTCATCTGATCTTTTCAGCAGTTCAAGCCAATTGCACAAGCGTTATTAACGCGACTTTGAGGAATTCGGCGTCTCATCGCAATCGTATCTTTGCGTCCGAGAGGTCTGACATTCCAATGAATGCCGTTCGAATTGCCATCCTCATAGCTGCTGCGATCGCAGCCATAGCGGTCGCTTTCTTCGTGCGGCAGGCCATGACCACGCAGCCGGTACAGGTCGTGGAAGCCCCACAGGAACGCCCGGCAGTGCGTATTCTCGCGGCCCGCGGTGATCTGACGGTCGGCCAGCGTGTCGATGCCTCGGACTTTTACTGGCAGGCTTGGCCGGAAGAGGCAGTGACCCGCGATTATGTGGTCGAGGGGCGCGGCCAGGATGCCGCGGATTTTGCTGGATCGGTCGTGCGCTCGGCAATCGGGCAGGGCGAACCGATTACGGGCCGACGCCTGGTGATGCAGGGCGATGCGGGTTTCATGTCGGCAGTGCTGACGCCTGGCATGCGGGCTTTCGCCGTTCCCATCTCTCCGGAAACCGGCGCGGGTGGCTTCATCCTTCCCAATAATCGTGTCGATGTCATCGTGACCTTCGGCATGGAGCGGGAGGGGAGCCGCGGCCGCAGCATGATCGCGGAAAACGTCGTCGAGAATGTGCGCGTGCTCGCGATCGACCAAACCTATTCTGAAGATGAGGACAGTGAGGGCGCTGTGATCGGCGAAGTCGCGACGCTCGAATTGACCCCGCAGCAGGCACAGGCCATGGCCCTTGCTGTGGCCCGGGGCGACATTGCTCTTGTCCTGCGCAGCCTGTCCGAAAGCACGGGTTCACCCATGCTGGCAGGTTCGCTGGCCAATCCCGCACCGGTCTCGCCGACGCGGCGTGAGGACCGGAGTGTGACACTGATCCGTTATGGACGGGCGCAGCGCGTCGCCCTGGCGACCGATGATTAGAGGTGAGACGATGATCCGATCCCTGATCCTTCTCGCCGCCCTGGCGCTTGCGGCTCCGGTGCTGGCCCAACCCGCCGGAACCGAGCGTGGCAATACACTGCAGGTTTATATTCGTGAGCCGGGCAATGGCCCTGTTTCCGAGCATCTCGATTTACCGCTGCACAAGGCCGCCGTGATCCATTTGCCCGTAGATGCCGCAGACATACTGGTCACCAATCCTGAAGTGGTTGAGGCTGTCATTCGCACGCCCCGCCGTGCCTATCTGATGGGTATGGGTGTGGGTCAGACCAATGCGTTCTTTTTCGATGCCGAGGGCCAGCTGATCCTTGATCTCGATCTGCGCGTCGAACGCGATCTCGGACCGCTGCAGGACTCCATGGAGCGTTTTCTTCCGAATGCGCGCGTCGATGTCGAGGCCATGAATGATCACATCGTCCTGTCCGGACGGGTGCCGAGCGCGGCCGATGCCGATACCGCGCTTCGTATCGCCCAGCGCTGGGTTGATGATCCGGAACGCATTCTCTCCATGCTCACGATTGAAGCCCGCGAACAGGTCATGCTGAAAGTGCGCATTGTTGAGATGCGGCGGAATATTGCGCGTCAGCTTGGCGTCAACCTGGCCACGACGGGAACCTCAGGGGACGTCAACTTCGCCGTCGCGACGCAGAACCAGTTCTCGCTTGTTGGCGCTTTCCTGGGTGGACTTGATGTCGGGTTTGACTGGATCAATACCGGTGATGGTGCACTGGATGGCGTTACCGGGGCTTTGCAGGCGATGGAGCGCGTCGGCGTTGTTCGCACGCTCGCGGAACCCAATCTGACGGCGATTACCGGCGAAAGTGCCAACTTCCTGGCCGGCGGCGAGTTTCCCGTCCCGACCGGTCGCGACCGCGACGGTAATGCGGTAATTGAATTCAAGCCCTTTGGCGTTGGACTTGGTTTCACACCGGTTGTCCTCTCCGAGGGCCGGATCAGCCTGCGCATCTCAACCGAGGTCTCCGAACTGACGACTGATGGTGCTCTGACCTATGATGAAACGCCGGTCATCGATGAGAATGGTCAGATTATTGGCGTTTTTGCCGGCCTTACAGTCCCGGCACTGACCGTAAATCGCGCAGAAACAACGGTTGAACTCCCCTCCGGTGGAAGCCTTGTGCTTGCAGGATTGATCCAGGAAGAGACCCGGCAGAATCTGGACGGCATTCCCGGCGTACAGGACATGCCGGTCCTTGGCGCCTTGTTCCGGTCCCGCGATTTCGAAAACGAAGAGACCGAGCTGGTCGTCATCGTCACGCCCTACCTGGTCGATCCGACCAATCCGAGAGATCTGGAGACGCCGGCAGACGGGTTCCAGACTGTTTCCGAAGCAACCGCACTCCTGCTGGGGCGTTTGAACCGTGTCTATTCCGTCCCCGGTGCAGATACGCAGGGACGCATCTGGGGCGGCCCTGTCGGCTTCCTGTTTGATTGAGAATGGAGGGTTGGGTGTACAAGACAATCATAAAAACCGCTCTGACAAGTCTCATTGCCGGCTTTGTGCTGGTGGCCTGTTCGACCCCGCCCGGGCCAGGCCTGAATGTGCCGCAGGCGACGGCTGAGGTTGAACTTTTCCGCTCGGAAATGGCCATTGATCCGCGCGACAACGGATTGACCTGGGCACAGATCAACCAGCTCGATGCGATCGCTGCCGAGTATAAGGCACGCGGCCATGGCCCGCTGGTCATCAGCTATCCCCAGGGTGCTGCCAACGAGCAGGCAGCCATGCATGCGATCGCGAATGCGCGCACCGTGCTGCATGAGGCCGGGCTGAACTGGCAACAGATTACCGGCGGCGCCTATCAAGCCGGCGGCCAGCAGCATGGCGCTCTGATCTTTTCCTTCACGCGTTATCGCGCTGTCGCTCCGGATTGTCCGGAGGGCTGGGGCGATCTCACGCCAAACTGGCGCAATGAACGACAGGCTCGATTTGGCTGTTCGCAGGCAGCAAATCTCGCAGCAATGGTCGCCGATCCACGAGATCTGATCGCGCCACGGACGATGGAAGCAGGGGATACAGGACGACGCCAGACGGTGCTCGAAGGCTATCGTCAGGGACAGTCGACTGCGACCGCCCGCTCGGATGCCGAAAGCGGCACCGTATCGGATGTCGGAAACTAGGGGGCGAAAGGAGCTAAAATGGCTAACGCAAATCGTGCCCTTGAGGACGAGTTTAACGAAGATGATCCGTTCCTGGACGCTGATGATGTTGAACGGATGATGCTGGGCGAGGCCAGCTATGATGATGTCCGGCCACAAAATACCAGCAATTTTTTCCAGGATGACGAGCATCGCTTCGGTGCTAGCGCGGTTGCTGAGGACGTCGACCTCGATGATCCATTTGTCGATGAAGACATTCTGGTCACAGATCGTGATGAAGCTTCAAATCCGCTGTTCGAGGGTCTGGAAGACGAGATCAACGATCTGATTCCGGCGGGAGACGCGCTCCTTGGCGAAGTCGATGATGATATCTCTGCTCAGCCGGTCCCGCGTATTTCCATTGCGGCCTTCTGCGAGCGCTCCGAAACCGGTGCATTGATACAGAATGCGGCTGGTGACCGACGTCTGGCCAAGGCGCATGTCGATGTTGGGCTCGGCGGGCTGCCTGCCGCAATCGAGAAATTTCACGATGAGACAACGCCGAACCTGCTGATTATCGAAACGGGTATGCGCGGGCGTGGTCTGTTCGATCAGCTCGAGGAATTGGCCGGTGTCTGCGACCCGGATACGAAAGTCGTTATTATTGGCGCCACCAATGATATTGTCCTTTATCGCGAGCTGATTAAGCGCGGTGTCAGCGAGTATCTTGTACCGCCGATGTCGCCGCTGCACCTTATCCGGACCGTCTCCGAGCTGTTTCTTGATCCCGACCAGCCCTTCGCTGGCAGGACGGTCGCCTTCATCGGCTCCAAGGGCGGCGTAGGCTCCTCGACGATCGCGCACAATTGTTCCTGGGCTCTGACCGAAGCGCTGGCGCAGGATGCTGTTCTTATGGACATGGATCTGTCCTGGGGAACCGCCGGGCTCGATTTCAATCAGGATCCGGCGCAGACCCTCGGTGATGCGCTTTCCGAGCCGGATCGCCTCGATGATGCCTTGCTGGACCGGCTTCTGGTCCGTTGCACCGATCGTCTCAGCCTGTTTTCCGCGCCAGCGACCTTGGATCGCGACTGGGAGTTTTCCCCGCACGAGTACGAAATGGTGATCGACAAGGTGCGCCGGCAGGCGCCCGTGGTCGCGCTTGATCTGCCGCATATCTGGATGCCCTGGGTCAAACAGACGCTGCTTTCTGCAGATGATGTCGTGGTGACGGTGACACCGGATCTCGCATCGCTTCGCAATGCAAAGAATCTCTTCGACCTGGTGACGGGAGCCCGCCCGAATGATGATCCGCCGAAGGTCGTGGTCAACATGTCTGGCATGCCCAAACGCCCGGAGATCCCGGTCAAGGATTTCGCCGAAGCGCTTGGTGCACCGCCCGTCCTTGTCCTGCCTTTCGAGCCCCAGCTCTTCGGCAAGGCTGCCAATAACGGGCAAATGATCAGCGAGCTGGACCCGAAATCCAAGGCTGCGGACGGCTTTGGCCATCTCGCCAAGATCGTGACTGGCAAGGCGCCCGCTGCTCCGCAGAAAAAATCATTCGTGGCGAAATTGTTCGGAGGCTAATGGAGCATGTTCGGTAAACGGGCGGGCGGTCCCGCCCCTGCGACCCGCAAAGCGCCGACACCCGCCGCCCCGGTGGAGGAAGCCCGCCCCGTGACCGAGGCGGGCTCGGAACGTCATAGCGAGCCGCGCGCGCAGAAGATCGCGCCGACACCGCCTGCCAAGCCGAAGCCCCAGCCCAAGAAAACCCCGTCCCCGTCTGCCGATACCGGGAACAGGTCCGAAGAATACTATGCGATCAAGACCACAATCTTTAACGCCCTGATCGATACGATCGATCTGGGTCAGCTGGCCCGTCTTGATCAGGATACTGCTGCCGAGGAGATCCGTGACATCGTCACCGAGATCATCTCGATCAAGAATGTTGCCATGTCGATTGCGGAGCAGGAACAACTGCTTCAGGACATTTGCAACGATGTACTCGGCTACGGGCCGCTAGAGCCTCTGCTGGCCCGTGATAACATCGCCGACATTATGGTCAATGGCGCCGACAATGTTTTCATCGAGGTGAACGGCAAGGTCGAAAAGACCAATATTCGTTTTCGCGACAATGGCCAGCTGATGAATATCTGTCAGCGGATTGTGAGCCAGGTTGGCCGCCGCGTGGATGAAAGTTCGCCGATTTGTGACGCGCGTCTCGCCGATGGGTCGCGGGTCAATGTCATTGCGCCGCCGCTGGCGCTGGACGGACCGACCCTGACCATTCGTAAGTTCAAAAAAGACAAGCTTACGATGAATAATCTGGTCGACTTCCAATCGGTGACCCCCGAGGGCGCGAAAGTCCTGGGTGTGATCGGTGCGAGCCGATGCAACGTCCTGATTTCCGGTGGTACCGGCTCGGGTAAGACGACACTCCTCAATTGTATGACCGGCTTCATCGAGGAAGATGAGCGTGTCGTGACCTGTGAGGATGCCGCCGAGCTACAGCTGCAGCAGCCCCATGTCGTTCGTCTTGAGACGCGGCCGCCCAACCTTGAAGGGCAAGGCCAGGTTACCATGCGGGATCTGGTCAAGAACTGTCTGCGCATGCGTCCCGAGCGGATCATTGTAGGTGAGGTTCGCGGACCGGAGGCCTTCGACCTCCTGCAGGCCATGAATACCGGTCATGACGGGTCCATGGGCACGCTCCACGCCAACTCCCCGCGCGAGGCCATGTCGCGTATCGAGTCCATGATCACGATGGGGGGCTATAATCTCCCTGCCAAGACTATCCGTGAAATGATTGTGGGATCCATTGATGTGATCATCCAGGCAGCGCGTCTGCGCGATGGATCGCGCAAGATCACCCATATTACCGAAGTGGTCGGAATGGAGGGCGATGTGATCGTCACCCAGGACCTCTTTGTCTATGAGATCCAGGGCGAAGATGAGCAGGGCAATATTGCCGGTCGCCACGTCTCCACCGGGATTGCGCGTCCGAAATTCTGGGATAGGGCACGCTATTTCGGTCTCGAACGCGAGCTTGCAACAGCGCTCGATGCATCGGAGGCCTGATCATGACGGGTGATTTCGCATTCTTGATCGCTGCGCTCGCGGCCTTCGTCGCCATCGGCGGGGTTGGCTGGGTCGTGCTTGGCGCGGTCGGCGACGCCAAGTCCAAACAGCGTGTGACGCAGGCTGTGGGTGGCGGGTTGACCCGGGGACGGCGCCAGACAGCGGCGCTCGATCAAGGCGCGCAGAGGCGCAAACAGATCCAGGAATCCCTCAAGCAGATGGAGGAGCGCCAGAAGAACCGGCGTCAAAAAGCCATCTCCTTGAAAGCGCGCATTCAGCAGGCCGGACTTGCCTGGACTGAGACAGGTTTCTGGATCGGCTCGCTGGTGCTTGCGGTTGTCGTATCGCTGGCGGCATTTCTGACAGGTCAGTCACTGCTTGTCGTTGGCGGCGCCGCCGTGGTGTCCGGGCTCGGTCTGCCGCGCTGGTATCTCGGCCTGCTACGCGGCCGGCGACAGAAGAAGTTCACGCTGGAATTCGCCAATTCGCTCGATGTCATCGTTCGCGGTATCAAATCCGGCCTTCCATTGAACGAGTGTCTGAAAATCATCGCAGATGAATCGCCCGATCCGGTCGGGTCGGAATTCCGCTTCCTGGTTGAAGGCATCGCCGTCGGTGTGACGCTGGAAGACGGGCTGGACAAGATGTGCCACCGCATGCCTCTGGCTGAGCTGAACTTCTTCCGAACCGTGTTGGTTATCCAGCAAAAGACCGGTGGTAATCTCGCCGAGACGCTAAGCAATCTTGCCACGGTCTTGCGCGCCCGAAAGATGATGCGCGAAAAGGTCAATGCCCTGTCGTCGGAAGCCAAGTCCTCTGCCGGCATTATCGGCTCCCTGCCGCCTGCCGTGTGCGGCATCGTCTATCTGACAACGCCGTCCTACATGAATGAGATGTTCGTCAATCCATCGGGCCAGCTGATGCTTCTGGGTGGTCTGACCTGGATGTTCATCGGCATCATGGTCATGCGTGGCATGATCAACTTCAAGATCTAGGGGCCGGATGTTCGATCTCAGCTATACCGACATTCGCGATTTCCTGACGACACCCGAGAGCCTTCTCGTGGTGATCTCGGGCTTGCTGGTCTTTGCGACGATCATGACGCTGACCGCCCCGATGCTGGGCGGAGACAAGCTCGATAAGCGTATCAAGTCGGTACAGAATCGCCGCGAGGAATTGCGCCGTCGTTCGCGTGCCGCACTGGAAGCCGAAGCGCGTGACAAGACTAATGGATCAATCCGCGGGAATGAGGCTGCCGGCTTCACCCGCAAGGTGGTCGACTCTCTCAATCTACAAAAGGCCTTCGAAGATCCAGCCCTCCAGATCAAGCTCGAGCAGGCAGGTCTGCGCGGCAATCGGCCGGCGGTGACATTCTATTTCGCCCGGCTTGCCTCTCCAATTGTCCTGCTGGCTGGCGCATTGTGTTATTTTTTCCTCGTCAATGATCACGGGCTGACCTCACTGGCGCGCTATTGCTTCTCCATGGCGCTCGGTCTGCTGGGTTACTACGCACCCAATCTCTATCTCTCCAACCTGGCGCAGAAACGTCAGGCTTCGATCATGATAGCTTTCCCTGACGCGCTGGACCTGCTGTTGATCTGTGTCGAGGCCGGCATGTCAATCGAGGCGGCCTTTCATAAGGTTTCGTCTGAGATCGGCGGTCAGTCGATCGAGCTTGCCGAGGAATTGTCCTTGACCACAGCGGAGCTTGCCTACCTCCAGGACCGGCGAATTGCCTATGACAACCTGGCGAAACGGACCAATCACCCAGGTGTAAAGGCGGTCTGTACCTCCTTGGTCCAGGCCGAGCGCTACGGGACGCCGCTGGGGCAGGCGCTCAGGGTCATGGCGAAGGAAAATCGCGATATGCGTCTGGCTGCTGCCGAGAAGAAGGCAGCCGCGCTTCCGGCCCAGCTGACAGTGCCGATGATCATCTTTTTCCTGCCCGTACTGTTCGTGGTTATTCTCGGACCGGCCATTCTCCGCTTCAATAGTCTGTGACGAAAACGATTTGGCGCGCTATTTGAATAGCTGGCGTCATGTTGCACAGGTGGACACAGCCCATGTTTTCCGGGCGCAATTCGGCGGAGAAGCGTCGTGAGCAGATTGAGGCGGCCGATCAGGCTGTGGCTTCTGCTATGGACGCATTGAATGCGGATGACGTCGGTGGCGCCCGCGCAGCCTTGTCTGAAGCTCCGAAGACCCATTTCGCCGATGTCGGGTGGAAAGTGGGCATGGCTGGCGCAATGATCGAGCTTAAGCAGGGCAAGAAGCGCGGGGGGCTCAACAAGCTCGTTGCGGTCTGCGCGCGCCTCGATGAGACCTCCCTGTCAAAGGATGACAAGAATTATCTCCGGCTATACGCGCTTTATCGTTCCAGTGAGGTCACGAAGGACCGGCGTGCACCGATGGAATTGCGCGTGCTCGTAGAAGACTTCCGCTTCGACCACACGCTGGTGAACCCGGTCCTGCGCAAGGATTTCCCGCTTCGGAAAATCGGGGATGACGCCGCAGAGACCCCGCCGCCGCCACCGCCTCCTGAGGTCTGATCAGTCTTCGCTCAAGGCATCATATCGACGTTGTGAGGTCAGCATGGCGCGCACATAGGCCATATTGGCTTCCGCCATTTGCGGACTGACATCCACGCGTGCCATTTCTTCCGCATCTTCAAACCGCCCTTGCAGCGCAATCACCAAGGCCAGATTTTGCCGGATGGTCGCGTCGGCACCCGGGCGGAGCATGGCTTCCCGCAGCAGCCGTTCGGCCGTCACGGCCTCTCCATCAAGCGCATAAGATAACGCCAGGTTGGAGATGACGGCCGGTTCTGCTGGCGCCAATTCCATCGCCTGGCGCAAGGTCGATTGCGCCTGTTCGCTTTGTCCAGCCTGTTCATAGGCGACGCCAAGCGCGTTCATCGGACGCCAATCCCCCGGATTCGCCTGAGTGGCACGGCGCAGAGGTTCAATCGCGGCTGCCCCGCGGCCGCTTGCGGCCAGGGCTGCCCCGTAATTCATCAACAAGTCAGTATCGTCCGGATAGAAGGACAGGGCCTGTCGGGCGATTTCCGATGCTCGG
>JBELMP010000102.1:0-9504 GCA_042095695.1 Maricaulis sp.
TGCGCCGGGCAGATTTGCGCGGCGCCATCATGCGCGGTGCCAATCTCACGGGCGCGGATCTGACCGAAGCCGATATGCGTGAAGGCGCTATCGCTGAAGTTGACAAGGAAAAGGGTCTCGCGGTTCTCAAACACAAGACGCAGGAAAACGATGCCGGCATGGCGAACTTCAAGGGCGCCAATCTCTCCCGGTCGAAAATGGCGGGCATTACTGCAAAGACTGCGGATTTCACAGATGCGATGCTGCTCGGCGCCCGCATGATCCGGGCAAACCTGCGGGGTTCCACCTTTCAGGGTGCAAATCTCGAAGGGGCGGACATGTCCGGTGCCGATCTGACAGATGCCGATTTCCAGGACAGTGTAATGATCGGCGTGAAGACGGTGATGGCCAAGACCTCGGGCATGAAAACCGAAGGCGCCCTGACCAGTGAGCCCGTCGGCATTGACCCCACGGATCTTGACCAACCGATCGCCCAGCAAATCGCTGATCACGTCAAATGGTGCGAGACCGATGGCGCCGAGGGCAAGCCGTCCCTGTTTGATAAGACGGACCTGCGTGGCCTGAATTCGCTGGCTGGAAAGACGCTGACTGCCTTCCATGCTCGTGGCGCAACGCTGTACGGGCTGGACCTAGAGGGCGCCCAGCTGCAAGGGGCACGACTTGAACGCGCAGACCTGCGGATGACTTGTCTGCGCGGCGCGGACCTGCGCGGCGCCGATCTCACCGGTGCCAATCTCAATAATGCCGATCTGCGCGATTGCCGGCTTGGCCCGCTTCTGCTGGAAGGCAATCGCGTGCTACCTGCATCCCTGGCGGGGACCAAGGCCCGCTATGTCGACCTGCGCGGCGCGGATATTCGCCAGGCGAAGGCGACGGGAGCGGACTTCTCCTATTCGCGCCTCGACGGTGCCAATGTGAAAAAGGCGAGCTTCAACGGGTCCTGCTTCACCGGCACGACGGTCAGCCCGAGCTTCCGATCGGATGTCGAAGATGCCGACGGCGCCGTCGATCTCGACGCAGCCTGAAGACACAAACGGCAGGCCCGGGAACCGGACCTGCCGCGTCGTGTGTCTTTGCTTCGAAGGGGTGTGCCGACTTATGCGGCTTCAGTCTTCCCCCCTTCAATCAGGGTTGCACGCGTATCGCCAGACGAATTGATCGCAATTGTACGCGGCTTGGCCGCTTCGGGGATTTCCCGCAAAAGCTGCACCGACAGCATGCCATTCTTCAGGCTGGCACCAGATACTTTCACATGGTCGGCCAGGTGGAAACGGCGTTCGAACGCGCGCTCGGCGATCCCGCGGTGGAGGAAGCGACGCGCATCAGCATCGGACTTTTCGGCGATCTTGCCGGAGATCGTCAGAACATTGTTCTGGACCTCGACGGTTAGATCATCTTCGCCAAATCCGGCGACGGCCAGCTCGATCAGATATTCGTCTTCATCCAGGTGCTGGATGTTATAGGGCGGATAGCCTTGGGACTCGGCCTTCGTGGCAGAATCCATAAGATCGGCGAGCCGGTCAAAGCCGACGATTGAGCGGTAGAGCGGAGTAAAATCTACAGTACGCATTCCATATCCTCATCTTGAGCGATTGGACCACCGGCAAGGGATTTGCCGGTTTCAGTCGATTTACTGCATGCCGGAGCCATGCAGCTATCCGGGCCCCGTATCGGCGACCCGTGACCGCTAGATGGGAAGCCGTGCCGCCCCGCGCAAGCCCCGCCAAAAAACGCGACTGCAACTTGCCACATGCACGGCTCGGGGCTAATTCGGCGGCATGATCCCAAAGGAGAGTTTTGGAATGTCTGCTTCCCATTATCTGACTGTCAGCTGCGCGGCCCTGATGCTTGTCGCGTGCGGTGCCAGCGAAACGGCCGATTCACCAATGCCCGAAACCCCTGACGCTTCGGCCGAGACGGTGACCGAAACGGCTGAGACTTCGGCGCCGAGCGAGACCGAAGCCGAGGCGACGACGCCAGGTGTGGTCGAGCTCGCGGATGCGGTCGCCGGAAGCTGGCGTGAAGAAGGGCGCTCGGCCCGGGACGGCGCGCGCAATCCACAGGCGACACTGGAATTCATGGGCGTAGATCCGTCCGGCTCGATCATCGAAATCTCTCCGGGCGGCGGCTGGTATACGGATATCCTCGCACCCTGGTTCGCGGGCAATGGCGGCACCTATATCGCCGCTCATTTCCAGGCGACATCGGATTATCGGCGTCAGTCCCTTGAGGGTTTCCGCCAGCGCTATGCCGACACGTCGCTGTTCGGTACGTTAGATATTGTCGAATTCGGCGATACCTCCGGCCCGCTTGCCGACGCGAACAGTGTTGATGCGATCGTGTCCTTCCGCAATGTCCACAATTGGATGGGTGGCAATTACGCGGAAAAAGCCTTCGATGACTTCTTCGCGGCACTGCGCCCTGGCGGCACGCTCGGCGTCGTAGAGCATCGCCTCCCATCGACGCGCGAGCAGGATCCGCGCGCATCCTCTGGCTATGTGACACAGGATTATGTGATCGCGCTTGCCGAAGAAGCCGGTTTTGAATTCGTGGAGAGTTCTGAGGTGAACGCGAACCCGGCTGATACTGCGGATCACCCCTTCGGTGTCTGGACCCTGCCGCCCGTGCGCCGGTCCCAGGCGCGCGGCGAGCCGGTGAATCCGGATTTCGATCACGCCCCCTATGACGCGATCGGCGAAAGCGACCGCATGACGCTGGTCTTCCGCAAGCCGGAAAGCAGCGACTAAGCGCTAAAGCGCAGCGGCTTCAAGCAGTTTAATAGCGGCGGCGTGCAGCTCGCGGTTCGCCGCCGCTATGACTTGACCGCCATCAGCCGGACTCCCGCCGCGCCAGTCGGTGACCAGACCGCCGGCGCCCTCGACGACGGGAATAAGGGCCTGGACATCATATTTCTGCAGGCCGCTCTCAACGACGAGGTCGAGACTGCCCGTCGCGATCATCGCATAGGCATAGGCATCGAAACCATAACGGCATAGGCGGACGGACTGTCGAAGATTGCGAAAGGCCTCCGCTTCCTGGCCCTGAAACAGGAATGGGTCGGTCGTGGCCATCAAGGCCTTGCCCAAAGCGACTTCCGATCGCGATTTCAACGCATGGCTTACGCCCTCACGATCCAGCTCGGCCGCACCTGGCCAACCGATAAATCGCTCTCGCGTCCAGGGTTGATCGATAATCCCTATTCGCGGTCCACTGGCATCAGACAAGGCGATTAACACAGTCCAGCTTGGCAGACCGGAAATGAAGGCGCGGGTACCATCGACAGGGTCGAGCACCCATTCGCGACCGGTCTTGGATGGTTTTTCGCCGAATTCCTCACCGCAAATACCATCATCAGGACAGTATTCTGCAAGGATATCACGCATGGCCGACTCTGCCGCACGATCCGCCGCGGTCACCGGGTCGAACCCGGCATTATCCTTGTTTTCGACGGCAAGCGCGGTTCGGAAATAGGGCAGTGCCGCAGCTCGAGCGGCATCAGCCATCAGGGAGGCGACCTTCAGATCGCGCGAAAAATCATGCTCTGACATGGCAATGCGCCTAGCATGGCATATCCGGCCAGGCTAGACGCATCTCTCCCCCTGATCATTCCACCCCTCAGGCGGCGTCGTTCGCTGCCTCGTCCGGCTCGAGCGATTTGGCCAGCTCGAGCAGGCGCTTGCGCGGTCGCTCACCGAGGCGATAATAGGCGCGGATCAAATCCACGGTTTCCTTCTGGGAGAGGACATCCGCAGCGAGTTGCGTGCCTTCATTGGCCGCCTCATCGCGCTGGGACAGTCCTTCATAGAAATACTGTACCGGGACATCGAGCGCTTCGGCCAGTTCGAACAAACGGCTCGCGCTTACTCGATTGGCACCACACTCATACTTCTGGATTTGCTGGAACCGGATCCCGACCGATTCTGCCAATTGTTGCTGGGTCAGTCCCAGGAGACGACGCCTGCGGCGCAAGCGCTTCCCTACATGGAGATCAATATCGTTTGTCATAACTACTCGCGGCCTCGTCTTCGCGTATCAAATTGCGTCGCACTGGGACGCACACCTGACAGGAGAGCAAAGCGCGTGCCGGGCGAAGACGGGCTCTAGTCTTCGCCTGAAATGGGCATCTTTATGACGCCAATATGACAGTCCAGTCCGCTTTCGCTACAGCGTTGAAGAATTTGGACATTTTTTCGCGCATCAGGCTAAACCCGGACGTTGGCGCGATGCGGGACTCATCCATGTAGAGCCCGCGATTGATCTCAATCTGGAGCACATGCATGCCCTGATCGGGACGTCCGTAATGCTCGGTCGTGAAGCCACCGGCGTAAGGAGTGTTCCGAACTGTAACAAGTCCGGCGTCGCGAAAGACGTTTTCCGCGAACCCGGTCATCCGGGCCGCGCACGAGGAGCCGAAACGATCGCCCAGGACGATGTCGGCGCCCCGGGAACTGTGATTGGGCATGGAGTGTACGTCGAATAGGACGGCTGCCCCGAAACGGCGGCGGAGAATATCCATACTGTCACGCAAAGCGTCGTGATATGGCCGATAATAGGCATTGAGGCAATCTCGCGCCTCGTCAAACTTGAATTTCCTGCGATAGAGCGGATGCCCGTCCGCGGTGATCCGGGGCAGCACGCCCAGACCGGACGTGGTGCGACGGGTTTCCACGAAACTTCCTTCGGGCAGCCGGTCCGAGAACATCAGCGGATCCAGCTCGTCGGGGCGACGATTCACATCAATGAACACGCGCGGAAAGAGCGCACAGAGCTTTAACGCCCCGATGCTCGGTGCGTCCGAAATGAGTTCATCGACAAAAGCATCTTCGGATCGACGCAGACGCTTTAGGTCAATGGATGTCCGGTCCCGAAGCTCGGGTGGATAATTCCGACCGGAATGCGGGGAGGAGAAAATCACCGGCAGATGCGTCGTTTCCGCCTCTCCGCTGAGAGAAAACATCCCACGCTCTGCCTGCGAATGTGCCGTGGCGTCGAGGCTGGAATCATATGAGACGGTGCCAAGCATGTCGCGAGACTGCGCAGCTGTGCAGTCCGGGTCAAGCATTGCAGCCCGTTCAGCCCGCTTTTACTTTGTGATGCTAGGGTCAGGCTGTTTCGTAATTCGGAAGGGTGGGATTTCCATGGCTAAAATCTTGTTGGCAGAGGATGATGACTCCATGCGCGACTTCCTGGCGAAGGCGCTCAAGCGCGCCGGCCATGAGGTAATTGTCTGTGCGGATGGTGAGGAAGGTCTCGATGCTATCGGCGAGGATCCGGCCCAGTTCGACCTTTTACTGACCGACATTGTTATGCCAGGCGTTGATGGGATTGAACTGGCACGTCGCGCGACCGAAGTCGATCCGGCTCTGAAAATCATGTTCATTACAGGATTTGCCGCCGTCGCTCTGAATCCGGGCTCTGGCGCTCCGACAAATGCCAAGGTTCTCTCCAAGCCATTCCATCTGCGCGAGCTCGTCGATGAGGTTGCCCGGGTTATGGCGGCCTAGCGCTGTCAATCAGGGGGTCGACTGCGCCCGCCAGCCGGCGGGCGTTTTCATGTTTGGCAGACAACTGCAAATGACGCGTCTTCGTGCGCAGCCCGATCTTGCGCTTCGACGCGCAGGAGGCTAAACACCCGGCTCCTCGCATCGGATGGGCGATTAGCTCAGCGGGAGAGCACTTCGTTGACATCGAAGGGGTCACTGGTTCAATCCCAGTATCGCCCACCATCCTACCTTCTACGTTGAAGATTGCCTGACCGGCCGCCAAACATCCTGTTTTGCGCTGGACCCCGGCTGGTGAACTCCCTAGAAGAAGATGTCTTTTGACGGGGTGGGGGTCCTTTCATCGGCATGGCAGACGGATCTGAAATCGGCTTGGAACTCGATGTTCAGGACGGTTGCTTGCGCCGAACCGGGCATGAGCCGCTGGCACTCAGCGACCGTCAGCTTGCCCTTCTCTATTGGCAGAGCCTTGACGCCCCCCTCGACCGCGCGGCCCGTGCAATCGGCGTTGATGAAACGCTGCTGGACGCCGACCTGGCAAAGCTGGCGGATAGCGGCATCGGCTCCCATCGACTGGCGCGTTTGCAGTTTAGCGTGGGGCAGGCTCCACGCTCGACGACGCGCTGGAGCGATCGGCATGCCCTGACAATCCTGCGAACCGGCTTTGACCGAGCCGATGAAGACCCTTTCATGCATGTTTCCGGTGATGGCCAACTCAGCCTCGCCGAGGTGCGCGGCCTGGTCGAGCAGACCGCCTCGGCTCTGCTCGAAGCGGGCATTGAACAAGGTGATATCGTCGCCATCGACACCCAAATGCGGCTGGAGAGCTGGCTGGCAGCCACAGCGGCCCTGCTCATCGGTGCGGTGGTTTCGCGGCTGGACACACATTCCGGCGGCAATCGCTTGCGGCGCATGCTCGAGCTGGTGCCGGCACGCCTGACGCTCACCTCCCGCACCGGTGATCTGGCGGGCATGGACGCGGCCGGTCGTGTCATTTCCCTTTCGCAGACCGACACTGAGACGGATTTCGAAAGCTGGCTGATGACGGCACCTCCTCCTCCGGAAGACCTCTGGAACCGCGCTCGGGTAAAGCCTACGGACACCGCCCTTATCGGCTTTACCAGCGGCTCAACCGGCCAGCCCAAAGGCGTATTCGCAACGCATGAGGCCATTTTCCGGACATCCGAGGCCGGTATAAAGCGTCTCGGCTTTGGCGAGGACGAGACCTATTGCACAGCGACGGATTTCACGTCCACCAATGCCTTTCGCTGCATGCTCACCTATCCGCTCATGACCCGGGGGCGGGTCGTGCTACCCGGCCAAGCCGCTGCCGAACACGCTTTGGCGCTGGCCGTTGATTGTGCGGAGGCGGGGGTCACACGACTGTTCGCAATTCCCAATGTACAGCGTGGCTGGCTCCGCGATGCCGATCGCATTCCAAAGGGCGGACTCGATCAGCTGAAAAGCGTTGTGAGCATTGCCGGCGTGCTCGATCCGACCACAGCCACCCGGTTCCGCGAACAATTCAATGTTGGTGTGCATGACGCTTATGGCAGCCGGGAAGCCAATATGATGCTTTACAGCGATGACCCGTCATATGGCTCGCTGGGTGCAGGCGGCGGGACGCCCGCTGAAGTCTTGATCCGGATTCTAAATGATGACGGCCGACCGGCCGGTCGCGGCGAGATCGGTGAGATCGGCGTCCATACCGACTGCATGATGGCCGGCTATGCCGGCGATATCGAGCACGGAATTGAAATGGACGGCATATGGCACAGAACCGGAGATCTTGGTCGCATAATGCCGGACGGGCATATCGAAATTGTCGGCCGAAAGCGCGACATCATCAAAACGCCTGAGGCGGTCTTCATTGCGCCGGCCGAAATCGAGGCGATCCTGAACGCGCTTGATGACGTTGTGGAAGCGAGCGTTTTCAAATGGGTGGACACAGATGGCGGCGAGCGCGTCGGTGCCGCGCTGCGTCTCACCGAGATGGACCAGGACCGCACCTCACTCCTTCGACAGGCGAGGCAAAGCGTGCGTGACCAGGCCGGGCGCTTCAAGGTGCCGCACCGGTTTTTAATCCTCGACGAGTTTCCTCGAGCGGGCCGGGACAAGCCTGATAAACACGCATTGGGCCAATTGATACAGCAGGCAGCCGCGACATCCTCCACCGACGGCCGTCTGCCGCATGGACCTGCGGGCGAAGATGAACTATCGGCACGGCCATGAGTTTGATCGCTCGTATAGACGAGGCCCTTCTCGAGCAAAGCAACCGCCCCTTCCTTGTTCTTGGTGAACGCAGGGTTAGCCGGTCCGCATTCAATACCCGTGTGCGCAAGCTTTTTGGTTTGTTCGAGAAAAAGGGCCTCACCGCCGGCCAGCATATCGCGGTGTGCAGCAAAGACCCTTTGCAGGTCGCCAGCCTGCTGATCGCCGCATTCCGGTCCGGGCTGGCGGTCGCCAATCTGAATCCGGAACTCACCCCGGTCGAGCGGCGACATGCCTTGCTTGCCTGCAAGGCCGATCATGTCTTCCTGGATGAGGACAAGCTCAGGGACGCCCCGCTTCCGCCCGGGCTTGGATCGACGGTTCTGAAAACGGGAGAGGCGGCGAAAGCCGGGGGGATGCTGGGGCGCCTGCTGAGATCGAACGCCGATCGGCAACCAGCCACCGGCCTGGATGCGGAACTCGCATCGATAGAAGCGCAGGACCCCGCCACGGACATTGGCCGAGATGCGATCGCGCTATTGCTATTCACCTCGGGGACGACATCAGAACCGAAAGTGGTTCAACTCAGCCAGCGTAATCTCGAAGCGCAGCTCGCGGCCTTTGACAGCGTCTATGACTACGATCGCGACAGCCGTATTCTCAACGTCCTGCCCATGCATTTTACCGATGGCATAATGCATGGGCCTGTCTACGCCTTCCTGTCAGGCGCCACCCTCTATCGGCCAGGCCGCTTTGAAATTCAGCAGGTCGAAGACCTGCTGCACGGTATTTATCGGGACAGGATCACCCATTTCATCGTGGTCCCGGCCATGCTTTCCATCATTGATCGCTTGCATGACGGTTTCACTGACGCCTTCGACACACCGGATTTCCGCTATATTCGGTCCAGCGGCGACCGGCTTCCCGAGACGCTGTGGACCTCGATTGAATCCCGTTTCAATGTGCGGGTCGTAAATACTTATGGTCTGTCCGAGACAGTGTGCGAAGCGACCTATTGCGGCCCTGACGAAACGCTTTTTCGACGCGGAACAATCGGCAAGCCGATCGGCTGCGAGACCCGAATACTGAGCGAAACAGGCGACGAGGCAGAGGCTGGCGAGCCGGGTGAGCTCCTCATTCGCGGCGAAATCATCATGCAAGGATATCTCGATCAGCCCGAGCTGACCGCCCAGGCTTTGCAAGAGGGCTGGTTTCATACCGGCGATCTCGCCATCTGCGATGAGGACGGCTTTCTAACCATTGTCGGTCGCAAGAAAACACTCATCATTTCCGGCGACGTAAACATCCAGCCGCAAGACATCACAGATGTTCTATTGACCCACCCGGCTGTCGCCGATGCGACAACGCTCGGCCTGCCCGACCCGGTCTGGGGCGAACAAGTCGCCAGCGCTGTTGAGCTGCGAGCCGGACAAGCGGCCGTTACGGAGGCCGAGCTTCGCGCCTATTGCATGGCGCGATTGGCACCCCATAAAGTCCCGCGGCTGGTTACGATCATCGACACACTTCCGCGCAACCCTGCGGGAAAGGTGCAATTGGACGCGCTCATCGCCCGCATTGCCCCGGCCGTGGCGGATGAGCACGCGGCAAGCGGCGAGGGACTTGACCAGAAGGTCATCATGATCGCGGCCAAAGTGTTCGGCGGCGATCCTGACGATCTCAATCTCAACTCGGACAACCGGAATACGTTCGGATGGGATTCCCTGGCACATATGAACCTCATCTTCGCAGCTGAGGAGGTGTTCGCGATAAGCCTGTCACCGCGGGATATTCT
>JBELMP010000103.1:0-9468 GCA_042095695.1 Maricaulis sp.
GTGCGGGCGGCCGGACTTGAACCGGCACGACCTTGCGGTCGGCAGATTTTAAGTCTGCTGCGTCTACCAATTCCGCCACGCCCGCGCCGCGCAGTAGACGCGGGCGATCCTACACAGCTTCGCGAGGCCTGCCAGCGCGATTTCAGCGTCGAAGGGGCTGATGATCAGCGCCGTTTTTACGGCACTTTATTGCCGCCCTCCTCGCTCAGGCGCTGCGCCTCGCGAACAAGCCCGACGAATTGCTGGCGGAAACCATACGGGTCCGGCCCGAGCGCGGTTTCGGCACCGGCCGCAATCGCCGCATAGCCATACCCGTCATACGCCATATAGGGATCACCGCGGAGCATTTGTGCAAAGCCAGCAACATGGGTGGAGAAGCGGACGCTTTCACTGGCAGTGTCCAGGCTAGAGCGTTCATCCTCCATCGTTACCGGTCGTTCCATCAACTGGCTATCATCCGCGCCAGGGGCCTTGTGGCGCACGCGAAGAAACGCATATTCCGAGGCGAGCTCGACCGGCAGTTCCGTTGCTGGCTGATAGCGTGAGGGCTCCAGCAGAGCGCCTTCCGATCCCGGAGCTGCAATCTCGTATATGGCGGTTACGGCATGGCCGGATCCAACCTCGCCGGCATCGACCTCATCATTGTTGAAATCCGCCTCGTCCAGCAGGCGCGTTTCATAGCCAATCAGGCGGTATTCGGAGACCCGGGCGGGGTTGAACTCGATCTGGACCTTTACGTCCTCGGCAATCGGAAAGAGCGAGGACGAGGCTTCCTGCACCAGCAAGCGGCGCGCCTCCTCGCGACTGTCGATATAAGCTGCCACACCATTTCCGGCCTGGGCGATCGCCTGCATCATCTGATCATTGTAATTGCCGCGACCAAAGCCCATGACCGATAGATAAATACCGGTATCGCGCTTGCGCGCGACGAAGTCTTCCAAGCGCTCATCGCCTGTCACACCGACATTGAAATCGCCATCGGTGAGCAACATCACGCGATTGACCGCATCCTCGTCGAAATTGCGCTCAGCCAGGTCATAGGCGAGAGCAAGCCCGGCCCCGCCCGCGGTCGAGCCGCCAGCGCTCAAACGATCCAGGGCGCGATGAATCTGGCGGGCATCCCTGACCTCGGTCGGTTCCAGCACGGCGCCAGCAGCCCCGGCATAGACAACGATTGATACCGTGTCCTCCGGGTCCAATTCATCGACAAGCATATGCATGGCCTGAATGGCGAGGGGCAGCTTGTCGGGCGCATTCATCGAGCCTGACACGTCGATCAGGAAGACGAGATTGGCCCGCGGCCGCTCCTCAGGAATAATTTCATAGCCTTGCAGGCCGATATGGAGGAGCTGGGTATGGGCATTCCAGGGGCTCGGCACGATCTCGACATGCGTTGCAAATGGCTCACCGGGGTCCGGCAGGGCATAATCATACTCGAAGTAATTGATCATCTCCTCGATCCGCACCGCGTCGCTGGGTGGTAATTGCCCGTCCTCGAGGAAATTACGAACCACGGCGTAAGATGCCGTATCCACGTCTATCGAGAAGGTAGAAATCGGCTCATCGGCAACCGCGACCACCGGATTTTCTGTCACATTCTCAAATCGGTCACGGTCAATCGTCGGTGCGACGGGGCGAGCCTCCATTGACATCACACCCATCAAACCGGCCCGGGATGCGGGAACGACGATCTGTGCTTCCGCGGCAGCCGGCGGAGGTGGCGGCGGCGGTGCTGGCGGCAGGGGTGGTGCGTCAAGCTCCTGCGCAGCCCAGAAACATCCGCCCAGCACAAGAAGGCTCGGCAATACAAGTAGGAATTTTTTCATGAGGTCTTCCCTCCCCTGGTCCCAGCACCCGCAGGCTGAACCGGATTCGGAACGGCGAGAAGACCAAAAGGAGGCAATCTCGCGGCAATTCATTCATCGGACCGCGACGCCCCGAAAGAGTGGATCAGCCCTCAGGGTCGATCTGCGGCGTAATTCCCCGAGCTTCGACAAGCCCGGCAATCCGGTCGATTACGCTGTTCAGGGCGACCTCGTCGATTGAGCGCGCAACCAGATGCGTCCCGCGACGTATCTCGCCCTGCGTGATTTCCAGGAAGTAGGGATAGCTGCCGATCGAGACCTGCGGAAATTCCTCCTGCAAAGCACCCAGATCAAACGCGATATCCCCTTCACGCAAATGCTCTCCCTTGACCGAACGCGACACAGTCACCGCACCGCCCTCGAGCCGATGCGCGATATCCTCGAGCATGCCGCGCGCAATCTTTGGCACGCCGGCGAGCGTAAACACATTCCCGGTTTGAAAGCCCGGCGCGCCGGTAACGGGATTATCGATCAGACTTGCACCATCGGGGATCCGGGCCATGCGCTTGCGGCTTTCGGTGAGCGGTGTCTGGGTGCGCGCATACCATTCCTCGATAATCTCCAGCGCATCTGCCCGGACATCAATGCCGACACCAAAGGCTGCAGCGATGGCATCTGCTGTAATATCGTCATGAGTCGGACCGATCCCACCCGTCGTAAAGACATAGCTGGCCCGGGCACGCAGCGTGTTGATCGCATCAATGATGATGTCCTGCTCGTCCGGCACGGTTCGGCATTCAACAACGTTTATACCAAGCGGAGCCAGAAACTGTGCGATCTGCTGAAGATTCTTGTCCTGGGTCCGGCCGGATAGGACCTCATCCCCGATCAGTACGACCGCAGCGGTCACGCGCTTGGATTCGCTCATGTCATTTCACCTCGAACCGGCTGATTTACGGGGTATATGGCTCTCCAGGGAGATTGTCCAAGCCATGAAGTTTCAAGCCCCCCTCATCGAAGGCCGGCTGATCAAGCGCTATAAGCGTTTTTTCGCGGATGTAGAATTGTCCGATGGTGAAATCGTGACAGCGCATTGCGCCAATACAGGTGCGATGACCGGGATAAAGGAGGCGGGTCTGCGCGTCTGGTTGTCCCGGTCCGACAATCCCAAGCGCAAACTCAAATACTCGTGGGAGCTCGTCGAGGCGGATGACACCCTGATCGGTGCCCTGCCCGCTCGTGCCAATGATATTGCCGAGGAAGCCATCAAGGCTGGACAGATTGAACCGCTCAGCGGCTATTCATCGCTGCGCCGCGAGGTAAAGTATGGCGAAAACTCCCGTATCGACCTGCTGCTGGAAGATGAGCACCGACCGCCCTGCTGGGTGGAGGTCAAGAATGTACACTGGCGGCGCGGACCGGGCATCGCTGAATTCCCGGACGGTGTGACCAGTCGTGGCGCCAAGCATCTTGGCGAGCTGTCCGAACAAGCGCGTTCCGGCGACCGCGCGGTTCAGCTCTTCATCGTCCAACGCGGGGATTGCACAATCCTGCGCCCGGCCCGGGATATAGATCCGGTCTATGCTTCGGCTTTGAAGTCAGCAGCTCAGGCCGGGGTGGACATCCTCGCCTATGCCTGCTCGGTGACCCAAGAGGGCATAACACTGGCCGCGCGCATGACTGTGGAGATTGACGAATGAACGATTATGACGGCTGGGATTTGCCGGAACCCTATATCTGTCAATTGATTGTCAAACCGTCGGATATTGACGAATTCGGTCATGCCAATAATGCCCGCTATCTGGAATGGGCGGATGTGGCCGCCTGGTCACACTGGGATGAGCGCGGTTTTACGCGCGAGCAATGTCTGGAGGACGATCGGGGCATTGCGATCATCCGAACCGAAGCCGACTATCTGGGTCATGTCCATGAGGGTGACGCATTGGATTGTGCCGTCTGGATCACCCAGTCTGACCAGAGACTGCGCGCCCAGCGCCGATATCAATTCCGTCGCGCCAGCGATGGTCAAACGGTCTTTCGGGCTCTGACAAATGTGGTCTGTTTCCAACTCTCAACCGGCCGACCTGCGCGAATGTCTGCAGCCTTGAAAGCCCATTACACGGTGCAGCCTGTCGTCGCCGCTGCGCTTCTGACTGAAAGTTAACACGTCGTCACATTGCTCACAGGCGCTTCATATATATAGTCGCGCGCTCAAGTTCTACCTCGTGGGGAGGCTCCTTATGAAATACCTCGTCCCGGCTATTGCCGGATTTGCGCTCGCGGCCTGCGACATGGACGCGCTGCAATCAGACACCGCCAGCACCGAGTTCACGCCGAATGTCAGTGCGGAGAATATTGAAGCCCATATCCGTTTTCTGGCATCGGATTATCTCGAGGGCCGCGATGCGGGCTCCCAGGGGTATGAGATCGCGGCAAATTATGTCGCCGCCCAGATGCGGTTGCTCGGGCTCGAACCGGCCGGCGATGATGGCACCTATTTCGCAGGTGTGCCGATGCACGAAGTCCTCGCCGACACTGATTATAACCAGGTCAGCCTTAATGGTGAGCCGGTCAGCGAAGGTGCAATTATTGGCACCAATCCCAGCGTGCTGGAGGCTGAAGTCACCGGTGAGCTGGTCTTCGTCGGCCATGGCGTTTCAGCACCCAATCGCGGTCATGATGATTACGCGGATATCGATGTCGAGGGCAAGATTGTCGTGGTGATGCAGGGCGTTCCCGACGGTATTTTCGAGGGTATCAGCGAAGAACGCGCTCACCATAACTCCGGAACTACCAAGCGGAATGCCGCTGCGGAAAATGGCGCGATTGGCATGATCACCATCACCAACTGGTCAAATGAACGCATGGCCCAGATCGCCGACGGATTTTTGAGCCGGCCGGTAGTTCGTCTGACCGCAGCGACTGGGCCGTCCTCCTATGAGGCGATCACGGTTTCTGCCAGCGCCAGCCAGGAATTCGCGGCCCAGCTCTTTGACGGGGCGGAAATGTCCTTTGAAGAGGTCAATGCCGCAATGAATGCTGAAGAGGGCGCGGTCTATCCGCGCTTTGCGCTGCCTCACAGCGTGACCATGCGTCAGCGCACCCTGTCCGAGGCCTTCACCGATCCCAATGTGGTCGGCATGATCCGCGGGTCCGATCCCGAGCTGAGTGAAGAGGTGATCGTGCTTACCGCCCATCTCGACCATATCGGCATGATTTCCAATTTTATGCGGGGCAGCGGTTCCTGCCGGTCTTCAGACGATGATGACGGCATCTGTAATGGTGCAGTCGACAACGCCTCCGGTATCTCCGTCATGCTGGAAACCGCGCGCGCCTTCCTGGAAGAAGGCACACCGCGCCGCACCATATTGTTTGTTGCGCTGGCCGCAGAGGAAAAAGGCCTGCTGGGCTCCGAGCACTTTGCACGCAATCCGACAGTCAATCCGGATCGCATGGTCGCCAACGTCAATCTGGACATGCCCGTCATCGTCTATGAATTCTCCGACGTCGTCGCCTTTGGTGCCAACCACTCCAATCTCGGCCCGATCGCCGAGCGCGCCGCCGCCCGCCTGGATATTGCCGTCAGCGAAGATCCGCTTCCGGAGCAGTCCCTGTTCGTCCGCTCGGACCATTACAACTTTGTGCGCCAGGGCATCCCCTCTCTATTCCTGATGACGGGCTTTGCCTCACCGGACCCGCGCTGGGATCAGGGCGAGGGCTTCATGGGCTTCCTGAACACCTATTATCACCGCCAGTCCGATCAGCTCGATGGCGAGCTCGACGTACTCTTCGACCAGGGCGCCAAATTCGCCAATATCAACTACATGATCGCGCGTGAGATTGCGGACAGCGACGAGCGTCCGGAGTGGAATGCCGACAGCTATTTCGGCAATCTCTACGGTCAGTAGGCCTGGACGAAATCACCCGGGCACGACAAGTAACAGGCACGCGCCGTTCCAAACGGCGCGTGCTTTCGTTATAGGTGACAGTCCTAGAGGAGATTCTTGTGACCACCGCTTACGAGACTGTCACTGATAATGATGCCGCCACGCCGCGCGACGGGCGGATCAAACTACATGGGCCAGAAGGCTTTGAGGGCATGCGCAAGGCGGGCCATCTCGCCGCCTCCGTGCTCGACATGCTGGCTGAACATGTCAAACCCGGTGTCACAACGGAACATCTGGACGATCTGACCAGGAAATTCGTATTCGACCACGGAGCGGCGCCAGCGACGCTTTTTTATCGCGGCTATCGCCACTCTCTGTGCACGTCGATCAATCACGTGGTCTGTCACGGCATCCCTGCGCCCAAGCCTTTGAAAAACGGCGATATTGTAAACATTGATGTCACCGTCGTAGTCGATGGATGGCATGGTGATACAAGCCGCATGTATACGGTTGGTGAGCCCCGTCGAAAGGCTGAAATCCTGATCGATACGACCTATGAGGCGATGATGGAGGGCATTCGTGCCATCAAGCCGGGGGTCACACTGGGCACGATCGGTGCGATCATCCAAGAATATGCCGAAACCCGCCGATGCTCCATTGTCCGCGATTTCTGCGGCCATGGCCTCGGCCAGCTCTTCCACGACAGCCCCAACGTCCTGCATTTCGGCACGCGCGGAGAAGGTGCGGAGCTCAAGCCAGGTATGTTTTTCACGGTCGAGCCCATGCTCAATCTCGGGCGGCCGGACGTGAAAATCCTCGCCGATGGCTGGACCGCTGTAACGCGGGACAAGTCCCTGTCCGCGCAGTTCGAGCATTCTGTCGGCGTGACCGAAACCGGCGTTGAGATCTTCACCCTCTCGCCCAAAGCGCTCGACAAGCCTCCCTATAAAGTCTGATCGCATGACCGAGCCCGCGCACCATACCGGTCACCGACAAAGGCTGCGCGAGAAACTAACCTTAGCGGGTGGCGGTGCGCTTCACGACTACGAGCTATTGGAGCTTTATCTTTTCAGATCGATTCCACGGCGTGACGTGAAACCGATCGCCAAGGCCTTGATCGCCCGGTTCGGCGATCTCGGCGGCATTACTGATGCGCCGGTGGACCGGCTGGTCGAGGTGAAGGGGGTCAGCGAAAAGACGGCGGCTGAACTCAAACTCATCAAGGCCCTGGCCGAGCGTCTCGCCCGCGAACAGGTGATCGGTCGCTGCGTTATCACCTCCTGGTCCGCGCTGGTTAGCTATTGCCGAACTGCGTTGCAGCATGCGACGACCGAGGAGTTTCGGGTGCTTTTCCTGGACCGCAAGAACCGGCTGCTGGCCGATGAGACCTTGGGCAAGGGGACGATAGACCATGCGCCGGTTTATCCGCGCGAAATCGTCAAACGCGCGCTGGCCCATGAAGCCTCTGCTATCATCCTGGTCCATAATCACCCGTCAGGCGATGCCACGCCCAGTCCGGCGGATATCGAGATGACCCGAACGCTTATCGAGATCTGCCAACCCTTTGATTTGACCGTGCACGATCATCTGGTGGTCGCGCGGGAGAACACGTCGAGCTTCAAGACGCTGGGGCTCATTTAGCTCTGAACGGGCTCCTTGGGCTGCCAGAGCTCGATCTTCGTCCCGTTGGGATCCATCACCCAGGCAAAACGGCCATAGCTGTAATCCTCCGGATCGCCAGCCAGCGCCACGCCCTTCTCGTCGAGGCGCGCCAGCATGCTATCCATATCGTCGATCATCAGATTGATCATGAAGGGTTTTCGAGAAGGCTCGAAGTAATCCGTGTCCGATTTGAAAGCGGTGAAGATGGTGCGGGCGCCCTGCGGAAAGGCTTCGGCACTGCCGGCGTGCAGGAAATCCGCTCCGCCATAATCATTGATGGTGAGACCGAGCACATCCGCATACCAGGTCATGAGACCTTCCGGATCATCGCTGTGAAAGAAGATACCGCCTACGCCGATTACATTTGCCATCAGGCCCTCCCCTGGTTCCTGACCTTACCTTAGCCGGCCTGATGGCAGATGCATCTGATTTCCTAGCGGAGCCGCATTGCCATAGGGCGGCGAGGCTGCGGCACATCGGCACCGATAAAGCAGCGCGGAACCACAGGGAAACTCTCAGTCAGGAAATAGGCCCATGTCCCATCTGGGTAATCAGAATTGACCACGAAGGCCGCATTGCACTCATTCAGGTCACCCAGCCCGGCCACATATTCGTAATCGGCTGTGAATGTCCCATCATAGGTGCCGCCCGGCTGGGCATCTCCTGTCGCGCGAGCACCATCACGCAATCGCCAGCTTGATTGCATTTCGACAATCTCGCCCGCCGCGTTGGCACCGAACAGCGCGTAGATCGGAAATCCGTCAAGCGCCCAGCCAATGATCGGGCTATGGGCGTCTTCCTCGAAATCCAGACCAACCAGTAGGCCCTCCGGTATGCCGTGATAGTGATACGTCCCGTTCGGCTGCACATGGCCATGATGCTCATCCAGCCCCAGCGCGGTGGCGCCGGACAAAGCCTCATACTGCCAGATCGAGCCGCGCTGGCCCTGATACCACTCCGCCGCTGTTGGATCGAAGAGAACACCATTCACGCCAACACCCATTGGTCCCAGTCGCCGCCAGGTGGGCTGGGCCGCCAGTTCCGGCTCAACCGGCATGCGCCAGCTATGTGACTGCTCGCGTATCGCATTCGGATTGCCGGCATGAGGGAAGCGCCCCGTATGGTGATCCGCGATATTGTTCGAGGTAATGACACGTTCATCGCCGATGATTTCGATCCGCACATCAGCTTCGGTGATCGGCGCCTGATCGGCCTCGATGAGTTCCAGATCGCTTTCGATCTGCGTCGTCGTATGACGCCGCGCGCCGCCCATACGGCCCCGTCCGCGAGGATAAGGCCGTTGCTCCACGGTCATTATATCTTCCACGAACGCCGCAACATCGTCGGGCTGATGGATATGCGTTTCGTGCAGCGCGAGCGCGAACAGACTGGCCGATATCAGCATGGAGTTTCCTTCTCGGTTTCCTGACTTCGTTTCAGGAACGCACCAGGTGTTGTCGGACCGTCGCCAGCCCGACAGTAAAATGAATTAAACTATGCTCATCTTTCTCAGCTGGGCGGGTTTTTCAGGAGAGCGGGGCGACCGCACCGGAAAATCACCTATAATTCCGGCGTCGAGGGGAGAGGTTGATGCCGCAGAATTATTTCACACACTTGGAATGCTCCGACACTGGCGAGATCGCGTCCAAGGATCAGCCGCAAAACCTCTCGGCAGCGGGCCTGCCGCTCCTCGCGCGTTATGATCTGGAGCGGGCTCGGGATGAGGTTGATCGCGATGCCATCGCCGCACGTGATGGCGGTTTCTGGAAATGGCGCGAGCTGCTGCCGGTTGCCGACGACAAGGATGTCTGCGCCCTGGGAGAGATCGACACTCCGCTGATTGACGTGCCTGCAACGGCCAAAGCCTCAGGCGCGACCGGCCGGGTCATCGTCAAGGATGAAGGCCGCCTGCCCACGGGCAGTTTCAAGGCCCGCGGTCTCGCGCTGGCCGTCGCCATGGCGCATTCCTTCGGTATCAGGCGCATGGCGATGCCGACCAATGGCAATGCCGGCGCGGCGCTGTCAGCCTATTGCTCACGCATGGGTATGGAGAGCTGGTGTTTCGCGCCGGAAGACACGCCGGAGGCCAATCTGCGCGAAATGGCGCTGCAGGG
>JBELMP010000104.1:0-9427 GCA_042095695.1 Maricaulis sp.
GACGCACCGGACATCCGTCCATCCGTGACCAGCGCAACCTTGAAGCCCCGGTCCTGGAGCGAGCCAAGCGCCGGCGTCAACTTGTGCAGCTCAGGCATTCCATTAGCACGCGGCCCCTGGAAACGCAGCACGGCGACAAAATCACGATCCAGCTCGCCAGCCTTGAAGGCGGCCATGAAATCATTCTGATCCTCAAACACAATGGCGGGCGCTGTCACCTTGCGATGCTCCGGCTTCACCGCCGAGATCTTGATCACCGACCGGCCCAGCGTCCCGTCGAGGACTTTCAGCCCGCCATCCGCGGCAAAGGGCTCGGACACGGGGCGCACAATATCTGTATCCGCACTCGCCTCGACCACCGGGCGCCACACGACCGCCTCGCCATCAAGGAAGGGCTGACTGGCGAAGGCGCGCAGCCCCGGCCCCATAACCGTCTGCACGTCCTCGTGAAGGATGCCAGCATCGAGCAGTTCGCGGATGATGAAGCCCAACCCGCCGGCAGCATGGAAATGATTCACATCGGCCGGACCGTTTGGATAGACCCGGCAGAGCAGCGGCGTCACGCCGGCCAGATCATCGAAATCACCCCAGTCGATCAGAATGCCGGCTGCGCGCGCGATCGCGATCAGATGGATGGTGTGATTGGTCGAGCCGCCGGTGGCATGCAGGCCGATAATCGCATTGACGATGGCTTTCTCGTCAACCACGTCAGCGATCGGAATATAGTTCTCGCCGCCTGCCGTAATTTCCGTCGCTCGCGTCGCCGCGGCCTTGGTCAAATGCTCACGCAGCGGGTCGGTGGGATTGATGAAGGCGGTCCCGGGTATATGAAGCCCCATGATCTCCATCAGCATCTGATTGGAGTTCGCCGTGCCGTAGAACGTACAGGTGCCGGGCGAGTGATAACTCTTGCTTTCCGCCTCAAGCAGGGCATCGCGACCCACCTTGCCCTCGGCGTAGAGCTGGCGGACACGGGCCTTTTCCGGATTGGGGAGACCGGACCGCATCGGACCGGCGGGAACAAAAATCGTCGGCAGATGACCAAAGCGCAGGGCGCCGATCAACAGGCCTGGAACGATCTTGTCGCAAACGCCCAGACACAGAGCGGCGTCGAACATGTTGTGTGAGAGGGAGACCGCCGTCGACATGGCGATCACATCCCGACTGAACAGGGAGAGCTCCATTCCCGGCTGACCCTGGGTGACGCCATCACACATGGCCGGCACACCGCCCGCGACCTGACCGACAGCACCGGCCTCGTTGAGCGCCTTCTTGATCAGCCGCGGATAGCTCTCGAAGGGCTGGTGGGCGGAGAGCATGTCATTGAATGCGGTGACGATGCCGATATTCGCCCAGCCGCCCGCCTTGAGCGCCTGCTTGTCCGAACCGCCGCAAGCAGCGAAGCCATGGGCCAGGTTTCCGCAGGACAGAACATCCCGATTACGGCCTTCGCCCTTCGCCTGATTGATCTGCGCAAGATAATCGCGACGTGTCGCTGCGCTACGCTTGCGAATTCGTTCTGTTACCGAAATGACCGTGGGATTGAGGGCGACTGACATGGTCTTTCCTTGCTCTAAAGGGCCCAGTGAACTTCAAGATTGGCTTTCGCAGACCGCAGCAGTGCGCGGATCGGCATATCGGCAATGGCGCCGTCACTACGGGCAATATCCAGCGTCCGCCGCTTGCCCTCGCCCGTTAGCATAAGCAGGCTGAGGCGCGCCGTTTCCAATGCTGGCAGGCTCAGCGTCATGCGCAGGAGATGATCACCGGTCACCTCGCTGCGATGGGCCGTAATCGCCGCCATCGCGGGAGCATCCGCTGCAAGCGCCGCCGCAAGACCCTCAGCATTGGGGAACCAGGAGGCCGTATGACCGTCGCCGCCCATGCCGAGAACAGCGATATCAAGCGGCAATAATGTGTCTGGCAGCGCTGCATTCAGCGCATCCACCGCCTCATGCGGACGGGCCGCGGGGGATTTCAGACCGATGAAGGTCGCGGCTTTTGCGGCGCCCTGTATCAGGCTGTCACGGACAAATGTCTCGTTCGAACCGGACTGGCCAGGCTCGACCCAGCGCTCATCGACCAGGATTACGGTTACTTTCGACCAGTCGAGTTCGCGCGCGGACAAAGCTTCGTAAAGCGGTTTCGGCGTTGAGCCCCCGGACACGGCAAGGCTGGCATGCCCACGTGTCTCGATCGCCGCTACCAGCGTATCGACAATTCGGTCCGCCAGCTGAGCGACCATCTGATCACGATCCTCGTGCACCATTGTGCGCTCCATCAGATCAAGCTGTGTTGGCATCAAACCACTCCCGGTCTTCACGGGCGAGCAAGAGCGCCGATTGTGTCGGACCATCCGTTCCCGCCGGATAGGGATAGATTTTCGTCTGATCCACATCCCAGGCATCGATGATGCGGTCGACCCAGCGCCAGGCTGCCTCGACTTCGTCCCGCCGCATGAACAGGCTCAGATTTCCTCGAACAACCGCCATCAGCAGCCGCTCATAGGCATCCGGGTAATCCTTCTCGAAATGCTCGGCATAGGCCAGGTTCAAGGGAACATATCGGAGGCGCAGGCCGCCGGGTCCCGGATCCTTGGTGACCAGCATCAGCTTTACGCCCTCGTCAGGCTGCAGCCGGATAATCAACCGATTGGGATGACGCGTGCCTTCGCCGACGACATCGTGCGGCACATCCTTGAACTGCACGATGATTTCGGAACGTCGATCAGCCATTCGCTTCCCGGTACGCATGTAGAAGGGCACGCCCGCCCAACGCCAATTGTCGATATGAGCGCGAATGGCCACGAAAGTCTCGGTCTTGCTGTCCTGGCCGACCTCATCGACATAGCCCTCAACACTTTCTCCGCCGACCGCACCCTCGACATACTGGCCGCGGACAACATCCTGACTGACATTGCCAGCACTCACCGGTCGCAGCGCGCGGAGGACTTTCAGCTTTTCCGTGCGCACGGAATCCGGTTCCAGCGATTCCGGCGGCTCCATGGCGACCAGACAAGCCAGCTGGAGCAGATGGTTCTGCACCATGTCGCGCAACGCGCCGGACCGGTCATAATAGGCTGCGCGCTTGCCTGCGCCGAGCGATTCCGCGACGGTGATCTGGACATGGTCGATGCCATTGGCATTCCAAAGCGGCTCGAACAGAAAATTCGCAAAACGCAGGATCAGGAGATTCTGGACGGTTTCCTTGCCCAGATAGTGATCAATCCGGAAAATGGAATCCTCGGGGAAGACCTCGCCGACCTTGTCATTGATCTCGCGCGCAGTGTGATAATTCGACCCGATCGGCTTTTCGAGCACGATGCGGGCATTGGGCGTATTCAGCCCGAACTTGGCGAGTGCGGCACACATCTGCCCATAGATCGACGGTGGCAGGGCGAGATAGTAAAGCCGGATTTTGTTCTCGTCCGGGTCGAGCGCGGACTTAAGCGCGTCCCAACCCTCGCTTTCGCCAGCCGCATCCACCGACACATAGCTCAGTCGCTGCGCGAATTCCGCCCAGCGCTGCTTTCGCTCACCTTCGCCGGGATGAATATGTGTCGCCGCCATTTCCCGATAGGCGCTGGACTCTAGATCATCACGTGATGCGCACAGAATCCGGCTGTCATCAGAGATCTGACCATCACACCAACGATGGAAAAGCGACGGAATGAGCTTGCGCAAAGCAAGATCACCCGTTGCGCCAAACACAACGATATCAAACGGTTCTACAGGAACCAATTCCGCCATGAGGCCCTCCGACATGCTGGCGGTACATTCTTCGCGTGCCGCTCAAGCGTTATGTTAGCCCTAACATGATTAGGCGTGTGACACTAGTCAATCGATGAAACGCTGCAGCCCTAGCTTCTAGGCGCCGCCGAACAGGGCGCGATGGAGCAATCGTATCGCGACGAAAAGGATTAGCAAAGCTGTCCCGAGCCGCAATTGCGCGGGCGTAAGAAGAGTCAGGCCGACACGATTTCCCATCCACCCCCCGAGCAGAACAGCCGGGGCCAGTAACGCGTAAGTCCAGTCCCAATGACCCAATGGCTCTGCCTGTGCGCGCATTAATTGTCCGCTCAGACCGGCGATGGAATTGACAAGAATGAATAGGCTGGAGGCCGCTGCGATACGCTGCTCCTCGCCCCATTTCATCGCATAGAGCAATGGCGCCAGAAAGATACCACCGCCTATTCCGACAATACCCGCCAAAAACCCCGTCAAACCGCCTGCCGGGTATAGCCAGGCCTGAGCAATTATCGGCTTCGCGCCGGGAAATTGAGGCCGCAACATCATGGCTATGCCAGCGCCCAACAGCGCCAATCCGAGGAGGCTAACGAACACGGCTTCACTCACCGGCAACAGCCCACCCAGCCAGGCCATCGGAATGGAGACCAGCATGGCGGGCAGGAGCGCACGGACCGGCAAAACGCCCGCGCGGTGATAGCGCCAGCAATTGCCGCTCACGACCAGAATATTGCAGGCCAGGGAAAGGATCGGGACGAGGCGATAATCGGTATCACTGAGGACCAGGAGCGCCGTATAGGTCGAGCCGCCGCCAAATCCCACACTGGCATAGAGCAGCGCGGTGAACAGAAACAGCAAGGGTAGAAGAAGGAGCATCAGGACTGCGAGATTGGACAAGCCCGTTTTGCTTCGCAAGCCAGGCGTGCCGCATTCGAGACCTGCTGGCGAATTTGTGACCGCCGCGTGTGCTTGGCGCACGCTGATCAGCTGCTATCTCTTGAGTATCCAGCCGCTATCCGGTGAAATCAGAGCATGGCAAACCTTCCCGATCACCCGACCGAACGCCTGTTGAGCGACCGTTTCGGTCGCCGCATCACTTATTTGCGTTTGTCGGTGACCGATCGGTGCGATCTGCGCTGCACCTACTGCATGAAGGCTCGACCCAAATTCCTGCCCAAAGCGGACGTGCTGACGCTCGAGGAGCTTACGGCGCTCGCCGACGCCTTTATCCGACGGGGCGTCGAGAAAATCCGGATTACCGGAGGCGAGCCCCTCGTCCGCCGCGATGTCATGACGCTCATCGAGACGCTGGGCGAGCGCCTGGGACAGACCGGGTTGAACGAACTCTGTTTGACCACCAATGCCACCCAGCTTGATCGTTATGCGGAACGGATCGCGGCGGCCGGGGTCAAACGGATCAATGTCTCTCTGGATACGCTTGACCCTGATCGCTTTCGCAGGCTGACCCGAACAGGCGTTCTCGAACAGACCCTCGCCGGTATCGAGGCGGCCCGCTCGGCGGGGCTGCATATCAAGATCAACACTGTCGCACTCAAGGGTGACAATGAGTCCGAGATCCCGGATCTGATCCGCTGGGCGCATGCGCACGGGTTTGACCTGACCCTCATTGAGGTCATGCCGGTCGGCGAGGTCGAGACACATCGCAGTTCGCAATTCCTGCCCCTCTCGGCTGTGCGCGAGAGCCTGGAAATGCGCTGGTCCCTAAAGCCTCTGACAGATCGCACCGGCGGGCCGTCGCGCTATGTCCGCGTTGAGGAAACCGGCGGTCGGCTCGGCTTTATCACGCCCCTGACGGAAAACTTCTGTGCGGGCTGCAATCGTGTTCGCCTGACGTGCACGGGTCAGCTCCACCTCTGCCTTGGCCGAGAAGGCGCCCTCGATCTGCGCGCAGCACTTCGCGCGGGCGGGCAAGCAGCCGTTGACGAATTGCTGGACACGGCGATGAATATCAAACCGGAAGCCCATGATTTCGATGTGAGCCCTGGGGCTCGACCGGCAGTCGCCCGGTCCATGGCCGAGACAGGGGGGTAGATGGTGTTTGAAGTCCAATACTTTGCGCGATTGCGGGATGAGCTTGGACGTTCTGCGGAGACGGTCGAAAGCCAGGCGGCAACCCCGCTGGAGCTGATCGATGACCTAGTCCGGTCCGATGAACGCGCCCGGTTACTGTCCGAACCCTTCATCCGGGTCATCATCAATGACGAGCTCGCGGCAATCGACAGCCCAATCCAGCCGGGTGATCGGATCGCCTTCTGCCCGCCCTTCAGCGGAGGCTGAAATGGGTGAGGCGGTGACACGCATTCAATCGGCGCCGTTTGATCCGGCCACCGCCTGGCAGACAGTCTGGGCGGAGAACTCGCAATGCGGAGCTGTTGCGAGCTTTACCGGTCTCGTCCGCAGCGATGAGAATTTGGTCGCGCTGGAACTTGAGCACTACCCCGGGCTGACAGAACAGGCACTGGACCGGATCGCGGGCATCGCACTGACCCGATTTGAGCTCGCCCGCGCCATGATTATCCATCGCATCGGGCGCATGGATGTCGGAGACCCTATTGTCCACGTCGCCGCCAGCGCCCCGCATCGTCGCGCAGCCCTGGACGCGGTTAGCTTCATGATTGACGTGTTGAAGACGCAAGCGCCGTTCTGGAAGAAAGCATATTACGCCAAGGGTGCTGAATGGATCGAGCCGCGCGCCGAAGACCACAGCGCGGCGACGCAATGGCTCGATAACACTGGTAAAAAGGAAGGCGTATGAACGAGATACCGGATCGGGTCGGATTTGCAGTGATGACTATTTCCGATACGCGCGATGCGTCCAGCGACCGCACCGGCCCCTGGCTGCGCGCACAGATCGAGGCGGACCGGCATGCTGTCGTCGACCATGCGATCATTCCGGATGACATCGAGGCGATCCAGGCCAGGACGCGGGACTGGCTCGGCCAATCCGCGATCCACGCGATCATTACGACCGGCGGCACCGGTCTTACCGGCCGTGATGTTACCATCGAGGCGCTGCGCCCGCTCTTCGATAAGGAGATGGATGGCTTCGCAGCTGTCTTTCACCAGGTGAGTTACCGCTCGGTCGGCGTCTCGACAATCCAGTCTCGAGCATGCGCCGGCATCGCCCAAGGCACGTATATCTTTGCTATTCCAGGATCCATGGGGGGCTGTAAGGACGCTTGGAATCACGTGTTGAAAGCAGAATTCGACCGGACTCACCGACCCTGTAACCTGGTTGAGTTAATCCCGCGACTTAAGGAGCGCTAGGCCCATGCCCCAGTCAGGTCTGACCCATCAGGACAGCGATGGTCGCGTGCGTATGGTCGATGTCGGCGACAAGCCGGTCTCGATGCGAACAGCCATAGCTGAAGCAGGCATACGCATGTCTGATGAGGCGTTCACGGCCATTCGGTCCGGACAGGGCCCCAAGGGGGATGTCCTGCAGACCGCAGAACTCGCCGGTATTATGGCGGCCAAGCGAACCGCCGATCTGATCCCGCTCTGTCACCCCCTGCCCTTGAGCAAGGTGAAGCTGGCGATTGAGGCCCGCGAGGACGAGACCGGATTCGATATCCGCGCTGAGGTCCGCACCGAGGGGAGAACCGGTGTCGAGATGGAGGCGCTGACAGCGGCCTCGATCGCTGCTTTGACCATTTACGATATGGCCAAAGCGCTCGACAAGGCGATGGAGATCGAAACGGTCCGGCTGCTGGAAAAGTCCGGTGGACAATCCAGCGACTATACGCGCAGGGTCTGAAAGATGATCGCCCTTGATGATGCGCGTCTGCGCATGCTGGAGCAACTCACGCGGCTTGACTACGAGACGGTCGAGCTCGAAGCCAGCCATGGCCGCATCCTCGCGGAACCGGTCATAGCGTTACGGACACAGCCGCCCTTCGCAGCCTCTGCGATGGACGGGTATGCAGTGCGGTCGGCGGATCTGCGCGGACCAGAATCGCGTCTGAAACGCGTTGGGGAGTCTGCGGCCGGACACGCTTTTGACGGTCCGCTGCCGAGCGGTGCCGCGGTCCGCATCTCGACCGGAGCTCCGGTTCCTGGCAATGCTGATCAGGTCGTTATCCAGGAAAACACCCAGCAAATTGGCGACCACATCCGGCTCCGCAGCGCTGCGAAGCCTGGCGCCAATATTAGACCCGCCGGCATTGATTTTGAGCGGGATGAGACACTCCTTGCGCCCGGCCGCGCACTGAGTGGGGCCATGATCGCTTTGGCCGCCGCGGCGGGCTCTACCCGTCTCTGTGTTTATCGGCGTCCTCGGGTGGGCCTCTTCGCGACGGGCGATGAGCTCGTCGAACCCGGTTGTGAGCCCGGGCCCAGCCAGATAATCAACGCCATCACGCCTGGCCTCATACCCCTGATCGAAGCATGGGGCGGAGACGCTGTTTATCTTGGCATTGCGGGCGATAATCCCAGCGCGATAAGCGGCATGATCAAGGCAGCAGGACACTGCGACCTCCTGGTATCGGTCGGTGGGGCCTCTGTCGGGGACCACGACCATCTGAGATCAGTTTTCGACAGCCATGGTGGACAGCTGCTTTTCGAGAAAATCGCAGTCAAACCGGGAAAACCGACCTGGGTCGGCCAAGTCAGCGACACGCCGATGCTTGGTCTGCCCGGCAATCCGGTGTCTGCCCTGGTTATGGCCCGGCTGATGCTCAGACCTGCGATTGCCCGTCTGAGCGGGTTTGAAGCATGGACTGTATTCGAGCCGGCCATCTGCGCAGCAGACCTGCCGGAGAACGGGCCCCGCGAGACATTTTTGCGCGCGAAACGGGGCGAAGATGGGCGCATCAAACCCCTTGCCAGACAGGATTCATCGCTGCTTAGCGAACTGGCCATGGCCGACTGCCTGATCCGCCGCAAACCCGGTTCAGCCGCCCTGAAAGCCGGATCAGCGATCGAGGTCATCGCGCTCTAGACTGTGCTTGGCTCCGTGTGAGCGGACGGCTCGTCCTCGATAGCCCTGGCTTCGTCTTCAAGCCGGTTCCGCATCCAGTTCGGTGTCTTCGTATAGCGCCCCAGAACGCTATAGGCGACCGGCACGACAAACAGGGTGAACAGGGTGGCAACCGAAACGCCGGCGAAGATGACCACACCGATGGTGATCCGACTTTCCGAGCCCGGACCTGATGCCATCATCAACGGAAACGCCCCAATGGCTGTCGACAAGCCGGTCATCAGGATCGGGCGGAAACGGGTCTCCGCCGAATCCAGGGTGGCCTCAAGGACAGACCGCCCCTCCTCGCGCAGCTGATTGGCGAATTCGACGATCAGGATACCATTCTTGGCCGCCAGGCCGATGAGGATAACCAGACCGATCTGCGAATAGATATTCAGGCTCGAACCGATGAGATCCAGTCCGAACAGCCCGCCGGCCACGGCCAGCGGCACTGTCAGCATGATCACGAAGGGCTGGATGAAGCTTTCGAATTGGGCCGCCAGAACCAGGAACACAATCAGCAGCGCCATGCCGAAGGCGAAAAGCAGCGCCGAATTGGCTTCAAGGAACTCCTTGGCGCCGCCCAGGAATGTGGTGCCATAACCCGGCGCGAGGTCACGCGCCGCCCACTCGTCGAGCCAGGCAACGGCATCGCCCAGCGTATATCCCTCAGCCAGCGTCGCAGAAATCGTGATCGCCC
>JBELMP010000105.1:0-9379 GCA_042095695.1 Maricaulis sp.
CCCCAGTGTGCAATGATCAACAGGCCGAGAAAAGCCAGTGTCGGCCAGGCAATAGACGGTGTCAGCGCCTTGGCTTCATGCTTTTCATTGATCGCAGGAGCGAGTTCCTGTTGGTGCGCCGATACGTCCGTCATATCCTGTACTCCCCGGAGGATCTCAAGAGTAAACACCGTTCACTTTTTTGCAATATGAAAGCCAATTCTGATTTATGACCCGGGAGCAAGGCTTTGAGCAGACCGCGTTTTCTGCCGCTAGCGGCTGGACGGGCGGGCCGATCCCGCTATCCTTCCAGTCATGTTGATTGCGCTCATTACCCTTGTCCTGGCCGCACAGGATACCGCTGGTCCTGCTGCTGACAGTGAATCACCGATTGCGCTCGACCCCGTTGCGCCGGCGGTAGAGTTTCAGACGCCTGAAGTCCGGCTTGCGGAGCGTCTGGATGCGCTGGCCGAGGCTGAGAGTGCCACCGCTGCGCGGCCGCTTGTCGATGAAATCATTGCGCTTTGGGCACATTCAGGATCAGACACCATCGCCCTTCTGATGGATCGCGGACTGGTGGCGGAAGCGGCCGGAGAACATGAAATCGCTGCGCGAATGTATGATCATGTCAATCAGTTGGCACCGGAATTTGCAGAAGGCTGGCTGGCCTCCGGCCGGGCCGCTGCGGCGCTTGAAGATTGGGGCTATGCCCTTGAAACCCTGAATACAGCGCTGACAATCGAGCCGCGTCGTTTCGATGCCTATATGACGCTCGGACGGGTATTGGAACGGGCGGAGGCGGCTGAAGCCGCCCTGGACGCCTATAGCGAAGCACTTGAAATTTATCCGGTTTACGCCCCCGCCCTGGAAGCGAAAGAGCGTTTGGAAACTGCGCTTGCCGGGCGGGCGCTCTAGGCCATGGCCTGGATTGCCGACGGATGGGCGCTGCCGATGCTGGCCCTGGCCACCCTCATCGTCCTGGCCGTGATCAATCTAGCCTTGATCATGGTCGCACGGCGCGAAGCCAAGGCCATCGAATCCAGCCACGCGCCCTCTGGCGAATTCATCGAAGTATCTGGAACAAAACTACATTACCGCCGAACTGGCGACCCCTCACTTCCTGCCATACTGGTTTTGCACGGCGCTGCTTCGAATCTCGAAGAGCCTTTTGCCGCACTGGGTGAGGCCCTCAAGGATCGGCATGTGATATGGCTTGATCGACCGGGGCTGGGATGGAGCGAACGTGCGAATATCCACTGGTCTCCGACCAATGAGGCCGGACTGATTGCGGATTTCCTGTCAGAAATCGGTGTGGCTTCGGTCACGCTTGTGGGACACTCCTGGGGCGGCGCCATTGCGATGCGCCTGGCCCTGGATCATCCGGACCGCATTGACGGGCTCGTCCTCATCGCGCCGGCGCTCGGCGCCTGGATCGGGGATGCTGCCTGGTTCAATGCGGCGAGCTTCTGGCCCGTCCTCGGCCCCCTCATCACCCATCTTGTCGTACCGCTGGCCGGGAAGCCGCAATTGCAATCCGGAGCAGAAAACGCTTTCCATCCCGAACCGGTACCGGAGGCGTATGCTGAGCGGACGAATCTGGCCTTGCTGCTGCGACCCTCTGTCTGGCGCGCCAATGCCATGGATATGCGTGATGTGAACAAGCATCTGGAAGACCAGGAACATCGCTATCATGAAGTCCAGACGCGGACCGTCTTCCTGGCCGGCAAGTCCGATACCGTATTGTGGAGCCACCGTCATTCCGCCGTGACAGCCAATCGCATGCCCAATGCGGAGCTGCGCTGGCTTGCCGGTGCCGGCCATAATCTCCATCACCACTGGCCGGATGAAGTCGTGCGGGCGATCAGGGATGTGCAGGGCTGAAATTTCGGTGATCGCCCGGCTTGAGCAGGCTGGCCCCTGCGCCTAGGGTCTGCGCCCGCAAGCAACGCTTGACCCGCCCCGTCGAACCCAGAGAGGACTTCCATGGCTTTTACCGATACCGCACCTGAAACCGGCCCTGTTGATCAATCCGATGCTATCGGCGGTGCGGCCCGCGACCAGATCAAGGCCTTTGTCGCCCGGATCGAACGCCTCGAGGAAGACAAGGCCAATGTCATGGCCGATATGAAAGAGGTTTATGCGGAAGCCAAGTCCATGGGTTTCGATACCAAAATCCTGCGCAAGGTCATCACCCTGCGCAAGGTGGACAAGCGCGAGCGTCAGGAGACGGAAGCCTTGCTGGAGCTCTATCTGGGCGCGGTTGAAAGCTAGGCTTCAACCCTGTCTCAAACCGTGACAGGATTGTAAGTTACATTTGTAACACGCCGCTCCTAGGCTCTCCTGACTGATGAGGGAGAGGACTATGAAACAGGCTTTGTTACTGGCACCGCTCATTCTGTTCGCAGCGCCGGCTCAAGCGCAGCCGGACCAAGCTCAGCCGGACCAAGCTCAGTCGGACCAAGCTCAGTCGGACCAAGCTCAGTCGGACCAAGCTCAGTCGGCCGCGGATATCGCCGGCGTTACCGAGGCCGTCATGGCCTATGTCGAGGCCGGAAATACCGGCAATCCGGATCTGGCGCGCCAGGCTTTCGAGACCGAGACCGGCGTTATGTTCATTCGCCGTCCTGGCGATGATGACCAGCCCGATCATGTCGACCCCGTCAATCTCGGCGCCTTTGCCGATGGCTTCACCCGGGCGGCCGGGGAGCGTCATGTCGAGATCCGCGATATCCGCATTATCGAGGGCGAAATGGCCTGGGCCCATATCTACATGACCTGGGGCGAGCGCGAGGTGGACGACATGTTCCTGCTTTACAAGCTGGAAGACGAGTGGAAGATCGTCGCCAAGTCTTTCATTTTCCACTAGGCCCGCCTTGCCCCGCGAAATCGACGACAAAAAGACCCGCAAAGCGCTTCGGCGCTTGCAACGCGCCAAGAAGGCCGCGGATGACGCGATCGATGAAAACGCACAATTGTCCGACTGGGAGGATGAATTCCTCGGCTCGCTGGAAGAGCGGCTGGACGCGTTTGGATCAGCCTTCAATGATCCGGAAAAAGGCAATCTGGACGATGCGCTTTCCGCCCGGCAGTCGGTCAAGTTGAGAGAAATCGAGAAGAAGGCCAAGGGCAAGGGCCGCAAACCCATCTCGCGCGGCCAGGGCTTCAAGCGCAAAACCGCACAGCGCCAGTCGACTACGCGCGACATCAATGAGGACCTCGACGAGGCTGCCTCACCGGAGTCTCAGGCATCGACGCCTCCGCCGCAGACACCTGCTCCGCTTGCGAGCAAACCGGCCGGATTCAAGCCCGTTATCATTGAAGGCGGCAAGCTGAAATCCTGAGCTGGCTTGCAGGCTGGATGACCCGCTCTATAGTTTTCACCAGTTTCGGGAGGGAGACCGATTATGGCTTTATTTCATTTCGCTGGCGCAATGATGGGGGCGCTCCTCGCTGGTAGCGCACTGGCGCAGACCACGAATATTGCTGGCGGGGCTGCCGGTGCTGATATGAACCTGGAGGCGATCTCACCGGAGAATGAGGCCGTCAGTGTCGGCCTGGCGGGAGACAGCCCTGCCGACATCGCCCGCTTCCTCCTCGCCAATGGTGCCAATGGCGGCCGGATTTCGCCCGATGGCTCGATGCTGGCCTTTTCCTCCCGCATCACCGGCCTGAACCAGCTCTGGATTGTCGAGGCCGAGGGCGGCCAGCCGCGCCAGCTCACTTTCGGGAATGGAATCACCTTCTACCGCTGGGCGCCGGATGGGTCCGGACTGCTCTATGGCGCCGATAATGACGGCAATGAGCGGCCTGCCTACTACGTCATTTCCGCCGACGGCCAGAGCGAATACCTTGCCTTGCCGGCAACCGAGAATGGCTTCCGCAGCTTTGGTGATTTCGCGGCCAGCCATAACCGGATTGTCTACGCATCGACAGAGCGCAACGGTCTCGATTTCGACATTTATGTTGCCGAGATCGACGGTGCGGAACCGCAACTCGTTTTCGAGGGCGTGTTCGGCTTTTTCGCACGCGATGTCTCGCCAGACGGATCCAAGGTCATCGTCACCGAGACCGTTGGTGAAGATGCCGACAATCTTTACCTGCTCAGCCTCGATAGCGGGCGGATGGACACGCTGTCCACGCCCGACCCGCGCGCCAATCATGGCGATGGCGGTTTTGCCTGGCTCTCTGATGGCAGCGGCTTCTACCTGTCCACCAACAAGGATCGGGAGTTTGCGGCCGTCAATTTCTTCGATCTCGCCAGTGGCAGTTTCCAGGAAGTCTCGGCGATCGACGCGGATGCGGGCAGCGTGTCCGTATGCGGCGCCAATGACCAATGGCTGGTCTGGATCACCAATCATGACGGTTTTGAACGCCTGAATGCGATGGATCGGACAAGCGGCGCCCAAATCGATACGCCGGATCTGCCGGAGGGCGTGTTGGGCGTGAATTGCTTGACCCAGTCCAGCCGAATTGCATTGAGCATTAATGGCTGGCAGACGCCCGGTGCATTACGGGTATGGGACATCGCCACAGGCGAGGTCTTCGAGACTTATAATCCCAACCTTGCCGGGCTCGATGCCGACCGGCTCGTTCGGCCCGAAAGCGTGCGTATCACCGCCCGCGACGGTGTAGAACTGCAGGGCCTGCTCTACCTGCCGGACGGCGCAGATACGCAAGGTCCCGCGCCCATCCTCTTTGAGGTGCATGGCGGCCCGACCGCCCAGTCGATGGCAAGCTGGGACCCGATCGTGCAGTATCATGTCAATCGCGGCGTCGCCGTCTTCGAGCCCAATGTGCGCGGCTCGACCGGGTTTGGACGTACCTACACGACGCTGGACGACCGCGAGAACCGGCTGCACAGTATTCGCGATCTCGTCGACATGCTCGCCTATTTCGAACAGGATGACCGCGTCGATGCCAGCCGCGCCGCTGTCTCCGGCGGGTCCTATGGCGGCTATGCCGTGAATGCTGTTCTCGCCAATTTCCCGGGGAATTTCATCGCCGGTGTCTCCCGCTATGGTGTTGCCGACTGGGTTACCGCGCTCGAAATCGCATCTCCGGCGCTGAAGGCAGCCGACCGGATTGAATATGGCGATATCACCGAGCAGCGCTGGCAGGATTTTTACACCGAGCAATCGCCCATTCGTCAGGCTGATCAGATTGACGTACCGGTCCTTTATTCGCACGGCATGATGGATCCGCGGATCGATATCTACGAGACCGAGGTGATGGTTAGGACACTGCGCGCGAATGGAATCGATGCGCCCTATATCCGTATTCCGGACGAGGGGCATGGCTGGCGCAAACTGTCCAACCGGTTGTTCTACTTCCGGCGCCAGGCAGAATTCATCGAAGAAGTTCTTGGTGTTAGTGCGGAATGAGCGGATTCTGAGGCCGCCATATCAGGCGATTCAACTTCTATTAAACTTGCGCTGAATATTCACGTGCTGTCGCGCGCCCCTGCCGACATAAGGGGTGATGGGAGACAGAGTGATCATGAGCAATGAACTGGACCTTGTGCGCGAATATGAAGCGCATGTGATTGAATGCCTTGATCTGGCGATCGAGTGCGGGCCGGAAACAGAGCCCGGTCGCGACGCCTTTCATCTCGGCATGCAATGCCTGACCAATGCGACCGAACTCAAGTCCCAACTGATCTATGCGCCACTCGCGCTGGACCCGGCAACAGCAGACTATGTGCAAAGACTGGGTGATCACCAGTATGAGCTGATGGAAAGCATCGACATTCTGCGCACCTATATCGAGCTGAAAGTTGAAGAGCGCCGCACGGCTCCGATGACGCTTGAGCGCTCCCTTTTGCGCCTGCGTCGGCGGCTGCAGGTCCTGTTTCGTCGCGAGGCCCCGCTCGGGCCGGTATTCGAGGCCTGGCAGTCCCGGAATATCGGTGCGGATTCGATGTTTCAAACCTCGCACATCGCATCGGCCGCTATTCACTAGCGATGAGCGATAGGCGGGATCTCTTCTGCGACTTGCGCTAGTCTTGGATCATGACACCTGAACAATCCGCTTTCTGGGACCGGTTTTGCGCAGCCACTGGCACAAAGGACCAAGTCCCGTTCGACATCGATCAATTCGGTGACAGTGAGGCTATGGGCGATGAGCTTCTGGCGCTGGTGCTGTCGGGCCAGAAACAGGCGACTTGCGCGCTGGCGCGCTGGTATGATGGCCCCTCCCAACGACTTCCTCGCGCCGGAGATCTGTCCATCATTCTCGATGGTCGCGGCAAGCCGCGCTGCGTCATCCGGATACGCTCGGTCGAGATCAAACCCGTCAATCAGGCCGACGCACAATTTGCCTGGGATGAAGGCGAAGGTGATCGCAGTTTTGACTGGTGGATGCGCGAACATATCAAGTTCTGGACCCGCGAGGGCGAGCGCGAGGGCTTCGCTTTCTCTACCGATATGGACGCGGTGTTCGAACGCTTTGAAATGATCTGGTCAGAATAGAAAACAGGCCGCCCTCCGGTGCGGAGGCGGCCCGTTCCCATGCCCGTGGCGGGGCAGTTTGCGTCAGCCCGCGGCGCGGACCCCGTCCACATCGAGATCATACTCGCGGACCTTCCGGTAAAGCGTGGAGCGACCAACGCCCAGGCGACGCGCGACCTCGCTCATACGACCCGCATAATTCTCGATCGCGAATTCAATCAAATCGCGTTCGATGTCCTCAAGCGTCCGCAAATGCCCGCCCTCATCCATGATTTCCACCGGGCCGGGGAGGCCGTCGAGCGTCTCCTCAGTCAATGGGATACTCGGGACAGGGGCGGTTGCCTCGCCGGTCGCAACCGGCGCGTCGATTGTCGGTGTCATGCCGGAGATCTGCGGGAAGTCCTGCGGCTTGAGATAATCATCATCCGCCAGGATAACCGCGCGGAAGACCGAATTCTCCAACTGACGAACATTGCCCGGCCAGTCATAAGCGCTCAGCAATTGGTGCGTTTCCGGTGCGGCATCCAGGATGGACGTGCCTTCCTGCGCATTGAAGCGATTGATGAAATGTCGGACCAGAGCCGGGATATCTTCCTTGCGTGCCTTCAGGGACGGCACGTCGATCGGGAAGACATTCAGGCGATAAAACAGATCCTCGCGGAATGCGCCCGCGGAGACTTGCTCGGCCAGATCACGATTGGTCGCGGAGATGATACGGGCATTGACCTTCACCGGGCGTTTTGAACCGACCGGATCAACCTCGCCCTCCTGCAGCGCCCGCAGCAGTTTGACCTGCATGTCGAGCGGCAGCTCACCGATCTCGTCCAGGAAAAGCGTGCCACCATCGGCTTCCTGGAACTTGCCCATATGCTTGCCAACCGCGCCGGTGAAGGCGCCCTTTTCGTGACCGAAGAGGGTCGATTCCACCAGGTTTTCCGGGATCGCACCGCAATTGACCGTGACAAAGGGCGCACCCGCGCGCTTGGACGCTGCCATGATGGACTGCGCCACCAATTCCTTACCGACGCCGGATTCGCCAAGGACCAGGATCGGAATATCCGATTGCGCGGCGCGCTCCCCCAAACGCACGACCTGCTGCATGGCCGGTGCACCGGCAATCATGTCGGCAAAGCCCAGACGCCCTTCGACCTTTTTGGTCAGACGCTTCACCTCGCCAGAGAGGGTTTGCACTTTCAATGCATTGCGGATGGAGACCGTGATGCGCTCAGGTGATGCCGGCTTCACAAAGAAGTCGGACGCGCCCGCGCGCATCGCCGCCACGACGGTCTCGATACCGCCGCTCGCCGTCAGAACAATGACCGGGAGATCGGGCTGTTTGGACTTGACCGCTTCCAGCGTCTCCATGCCGTCCATACCCGGCATGATCAAATCCAGCAGCATGACATCAACACCCCCGGATGCCATCCGGTCCAGAGCATCCTCGCCGCTTTCCGCGGTCTCCGCCCTGAAACCCTGCTTATCAATCACCGCCTGAAGCAGACGGCGTTGCGTCGGATCGTCATCGACGATCAGCACCGTTTTTACCATCACCCACGCCTTTTCGGTCGCCTTGTTATATCGCCGGGTCTTTTGACCTCGCCGCCACGATGGGCGGGGCGTCTATGCGCACCGTTATGAGACAGTCTTCTAAATTTCACGTTTAAACGCCGGCAACGACTGGTTAATCATAAAAATTACAAAGACGTGGGCGAAGATGTTAAGCTGTTTTAAAGGAATTGCACTTGCCGATGGCCGACACTGCTTCTCCCCGCTGGCCCTTTCAGCCGCACGATGTCTTTGCGCCCGTGCACCAGGAAAATCGCCTGCCGGTCATACATACCCTGCCGGGCATGATCACCTGGCCGGCCCTGCTCTTCGGCCTCGCCTTCCTGTTTAACAGCTTTGCCCTCGCGCTCTGGTCACTGTTTGACCCCGCCCATGACCCGCAATTATTTGCGGCGGTTATCTTCGGGGCGAGTACAGCTGCCTATATCCTGCTCGGTGTGATCATGTGGGCCCGTTTTGATCGCTATGGCATCGCCGGAGCCGCCTATTCCATCATCCCGCTGCGACTGGGTGAGTGGATTGCCGCGCTGATGGCCCTGGCCTTTGTAGTGACGATTGGCGGGCGCCTGTCCATCCTCTTCCATGACTTCGCCATGCTCGATGCCTCACAGACAATCGCGGGCGGGGCCGAGCTCGAGGAAGTCTCCAATTTCGACGATTTCGCGGGCTCCGGAGCGCCGCTGTGGTCGCTCGTCCTTTTGACCGTCATTGTCGCTCCCATCATCGAGGAAGTTCTGTTTCGCGGATGGATGCTGCCCATGATGATGGCGCGCGGCGTGCCGACACTCTTCGCCATTGTCATTTCAGCCCTGGCCTTTGGCCTTATTCACCTGCCGCAGGGCCTGATGGTCGTCACCACGACCTTCTTCCTCGGTCTGGCGCTCGGTGTGGCGCGCGTGACGACCGGCCGGGTCGCCGCGCCCGTTCTGGGACATATTGGCAATAATGCATGGGCGCTATTCATGGTGCCCTTTATACTCAGCCAGCAGGCCGGCTGAGATTGACCGCGCACGCCATCGGGTCTAGCGCTAGGGCATGACAAATACGAATGCGATGAAGCGACCACCCGCACCGCTCAAGGAGTTCGGGGGCGCCAAACCGCCGGCTCCGGCCTGGTTCGATAAAGCACTGAGCGTCCCGACTGAGCATGGCATCTCCACGGTTCAGGGCGGCCAGATTCACTGGAAAGCCTGGGGTGAGCGCGGCAAGCCCGGACTCATCCTCGTCCATGGCGGCGTGGCGCACAAGGATTGGTGGGACGGGATTGCGCCCTTCCTCTGCGAGACCCGCCGGGTCGTTGCGCTGGACCTGTCCGGCATGGGCGATAGCGATCATCGCGAGGCCTATTTCATGGACTGGTATGCCGAGGAGGTGGTCACTGCCGGGCG
>JBELMP010000106.1:0-9352 GCA_042095695.1 Maricaulis sp.
TCTTCCGATCTGATGAGCAATATGTGATGCATCTGACCTTCGGCTATGAGCTGAGCGAAGCAATCGATTTCATCGTCACGGGTGAAAATCTGCTTGAGGATCAGCGCCAGGACCTGGCATCGGCGGACAGCCTCGTCGACCGCCGGGTATGGGGCCGGTTGAGCTGGGATTTCTGACTTCCCTTCCCCCGTTCAATCCCCCGAAACGGGGCGGGCCTGGCAAGGCCCGCCCCAAGTTTGTGCGCCTGCATACTTTATGCATACAAATTACACCCGCGTCGGCCCTGCGTCGTTCCGCGCCGTCAGGACTTGTCGTACAACCGCATGGAATAAGGACATTCCACCGACTTCCAAGGACAACCGTCTGAACACTGATGCGCGAAAAACCTGCGCGTGATCGCGTTTGGTTACGCTTTTCTGAATTCGCGTTTAGATCGCTATTTACCATCCTGACGCTTTCTCCTGCGCCTACGAACTATCGTTTTCGATACCGTGTCAGGGGAATCCAATGTTACGTAAAATACTGGTCGCCGCCGCCGTGAGCGCTTCGATCATTGCACCGGCTTCGGCCCAAACCACCCAGCGCGATCTGGAAGTCATCGGTCGCGCCATGAGCTTCCTGCAAGGCGCGTCCGGGTCCGATCGCGTTATCGCCATCGCCCATGCCGCTGATGGCGCTGCCGAAGCCCAGGCCATTTCGGACATGATGTCCGGCGGGCTGAGCACGGGCCGCGTCACCCTCACCGGGCGCCTGGTTGACGCCGCCGATTCCGCAGGTCTGGCCGGCGCGCATGCCGTCATCCTGGTCGGTTCGGCACTCGATGATGCCGGTCTGCGCGATGCTGCTGCCGCGCAGGGGGTTCTCACCGTTTCAACCCTCACCGATTGCGCCAGTGCAGGCAGCTGCATGCTTGGCGTCGCCTCCGCTCCCTCGGTCCGCATCGTTGTCAATCGCGCCAATCTCGATAGCGCCGGTATCGGCTTCGACCCCGCCTTCGTCCTGATGGTCGAAGAAGTTTGATCGCCTGCTTTATAAGGAAGACAGATATGATCCGCACCGCACTTTACGCCTCCGCCGCGCTGCTCGCGATTGCCGGCACCGCGCAGGCCCAGGAACTCAATTACGCCGATTATGAAATGCTGTTCGGCGAGCCTGTAACGACGGGCGCTACCGGTACGCCGCAGCGCGCTTCGGACGTACCCGTGAACATGACAATCGTCACCGCCGAGGAAATCCGCCGGTCCGGCGCACGCGATGTCATCGAAGTCCTGCGCCGCCATGTCGGCCTTGATGTCCAGCGTTCCGGACAGACTTCCGCAGCGATTTCCATGCGTGGCATGAATATCGATAGCGGTCGCCTTCGCGTCCTGATCAATGGCCGCGATACCTTCCGCAACTATGAGGGTGTGACACTCTGGGCGACCTTGCCGGTCAATATGGAGGAAATCCGCCAGATCGAGATTGTCCGCGGACCGTCAACGGCACTGTACGGCGCCAATGCGGTCACCGGGGTGATCAATATCATCACCTATAATCCGCTTTATGAGAACTCGTCCAATTTGACTGCCCGCGTCGGCTTCGAGGGTCACCAGGAAGTGACCGGCCATGCCACATTCCAGCTGCCGGAAAACCGGGGCGGTATCCGCCTCTCGCTGGGCAAGGGCGAGTTTGACCGTTTTGATGCGGGCCTCGATGCACTCGGTCGCAGCGTTCGCGGCGAGCCGGAATATGAGCGCCTCGCCCTGGACAGCCTGTTCCAGGTCAGCGATCGCTGGCAGGCTGGCTTCGAATACACGCAGTTCGAAGGCGATTCCCGCATGCTCAACTCCGGTGGCGAGCAAAGCGATGCGGTCGCTGATGACGACTCGCTGAAGGGCTTTGTCAGCGGCGAGACCGCCTGGGGTGTCTGGCGCTTCCAGGCTCACCAGAATAATCAGAGCGAGACACGCATCAGCGTGATCGATACGGGCAATGGCCCCTTCTCCTTCGATCAGACGACGGAGGCGGAAAGCACATCCTTCTCCCTCAGCAATGTCTCCAAGCCGACAGCTGCGATCGGCTTGCGCCTGTCCATCGGCTATAATGATGACAGCGTTGCGCAATTCGGCGGATCGGCCGCTGATAATACCGGCGATGTCAGCTATAAGACGACCTATGCAGCCGGCCTTGTCGACTGGGCCATCAGCCCGTCGCTGAGCCTGGCCACCTCCCTGCGCATTGATCAGATCGATGCGGAGCGTACGGCGCTGGAATTGCCGCTCCTACCCTTCACCAATGCCGATTATGGCGATTACAGCGTGCTCAGTGCCAATATCGGGCTGAACTGGACCGCATCAAATGGTGACCGCTTCCGTTTCACCTACGCACGCGGCTTCAATGCACCAAACCTGTTCCGCAATGGCGGTCAGATCATTGATGCAACGGGCACCTTCCCGGGCGTCGGGGCGATCGGTGGCAATCCGCTCGATACGCCGGAGATCTCGCAGCAATATGAAGCGAGCTGGAGCCGTCAGCTGCCAGCCATCAACGGGGCCATCACGGCGAGCATTTTCCACCGGGCCGATGAGGATATTGTCCGCTTCGTGACCACCGGCGTGCTCTATCCGACCCCGAGCGGCCTGCTCTATATGGGCGCCGGCAATATCGGGGCAGCCGACACGACCGGTTTCGAACTCGAGATCGGCGGCGAGACCGGCTATGGTCTGAGCTGGGATGTGCGCTATGGCTATGCGGATACTGACACGGTTGATGTCAGCGCTCCGGCCGGCAGTGTCGGCCTGGTGGCAGACATCATCCCGATCTTCGTTCGCGATTATTATGATGGTCGCAGCTCCGAGCATATCATCACCGCAACGGGCACCTGGACCGGTGAGCGTATGTGGATCGACGGTCTGCTGCAGTACAAGTCGGGCTTTGACAGCCATACCGGATCGATTGCGCTACCCAATAACTTGCCTTTCACCAGCATCGACGCGGTGACCATTCTCAACCTGACTTTCGGCTATGAGATTACCGACAGCTTGTCCTTCATTCTCGCAGGGGAAGGCCTGCTGGATGACCAGCGCCAGGAAGTCGTCTCGGTAAACTCCGTGGCCGACCGCCGTGTCTGGGCCGGCCTGAGCTGGGACTTCTAGTCCAGCATCGTAATTGATCGACCGGTCAAACGGTCGTACAGGATCAGGGGCGGGCTTTCGGGCTCGCCCTTTTTCTATTCTGTATGCAGATCAGCGCTACCAAGCCGTGCCGAGGTCAAGCTTGTGGATAACTCCGCATAATATCTTCGGGGACTTGCAGCCGTGACCGTTTTTGTCGCAGGGGGTCAATAGTTTGATCTCCAAGCGAAATCGGCGTTTTCAACGATATCCACAGGACTCAGCCATCGCTGATGCCGGGACTCGCTTGGCCGCCCGGACGCAATTAACAGACAGGGTTCAGCCAAAACTGATCGAATGGAGACACACTCAGATATGGATACCGCGCTCATACCCTTCGATCAGGATCCGCAACTGGAGACCACGCCACACAATCTGGATGCGGAACAGGCATTTCTGGGCGCGCTTTTATATGACAATGAAGTCTACCACCGTGTCGCCGACTGGCTGAAGGCGGAGCATTTCTATGATCCCGTACATGCGCGGATCTATGACACGGCGACCGACCTGATCGGCAAGGGATCGCTGGCCGATGCCGTTGTGCTGAAGACCCATTTCGACCGCGATGACGGGTTGCGCGAGATTGGCGGGGCGACCTATCTGGCGATCCTGATTGAGAGCGCCGCCGATAGCGCGGCCGCAACGGAATACGCTCAGATCATCTATGAGCTTGCCCTGCGCCGCGAACTCATTCGCATCGGTGATGAATTGTCGAACACGGCCGGCAAGGATGCCGAGACCAAGTCACGCGAACTCATCCAGACGATCGAGCAACAGCTTTACAATCTCGCGGAAGAAGGCTCGGCCTCCCGCGGCTTCGTTCCGTTCAAACAGGCACTGGCGGAATCGATCGACACGGCGGCTGCGGCCTATGAACGCGATGGCGGCCTGTCGGGTATTTCCTCGGGCCTCAAGGCGCTGGATGAAAAGCTTGGCGGCCTGCACCCGTCCGACCTGATTATTCTCGCGGGTCGTCCCTCCATGGGCAAGACGGCGCTGGCGACCAATATCGCCTTCGATATCGCCAAGAATTACCAGTATGAAATCCAGCCTGATGGCAATAAGAAAACCACGCGCGGCGGCGTGGTCGGCTTCTACTCTCTGGAGATGTCGGCCGAGCAGCTCGCGACCCGCCTGATCGCTGATTACACAGGCATTCCCGGCTATATGATCCGCCAGGGAACGATCGATGCGACCCAGTATGAGGAATTGCGGGAGGCGGTGCTCGAGATCCAGTCCCTGCCGCTTTACATCGACGATACCGGTGGTCTGCCGATCTCCGCCCTCGCCGCTCGTGCGCGGCGCCTGAAACGCACACATGGTCTTGATTGCATCGTCGTCGACTATCTGCAGCTCGTCACCAGCTCGAAATCCCGGTCCGGAGACAGCCGGGTTCAGGAAGTCTCGGAAGTCACGCAGAATCTTAAAGCCCTCGCCAAGGAGCTGCAGGTCCCGGTGATCGCCCTGTCCCAGCTCTCGCGTCAGGTGGAAAACCGTGAAGACAAGAAGCCTCAGCTCGCTGACCTGCGTGAATCCGGCTCGATCGAGCAAGATGCAGATGTAGTGATGTTCGTTTACCGGGAAGCGTATTACAAGGAACGGGAAAAGCCGCGTGAGGACACGCCGGAATATCTCGCCTGGGAAGAAGAGTTCCGCAGGATCGAGAAGCTGGCGGAAGTCATTATCGGCAAGCAGCGCCACGGGGCCATTGGAACGGCCAAGATGGCATTCGACGGTGCCCGGACGAAATTCTACGATCTTGACCCACGCTACAACGACTCCGCCTCCTGATCATTCTGCCCAGCCGGCACCGCGATTGATTGTCGACCTGACGCGGATCCAGGAGAATTTTCGCCGTCTGGCGCAATTATCGCCCGGCGCCAGAACCGGCGCGGTGGTCAAGGCGAATGCCTATGGCCTCGGCGCTGCCCGTGTGGTGCCAGCTCTCGCCGATGCCGGATGCCAGACCTTTTATGTCGCCCATACCTCGGAAGGGCGCGAAGCGCGCGAGGCGCTCCAGGGCCGACCGGCCGATATTTTTGTATTCAACGGCTTCTGGCCGAGTGAATGCGACGCTCTGGAGGCCGCGGACCTTTTCCCGGTGCTGAATACGCTGGACCAGATTCGCCTGCTGGCGGAGCTGGCACCGGACCGGCCCTGCGCCATTCATTTCGATACGGGCATGAGCCGGCTCGGTCTCGATGAGGACGAGTCCCGTCACCTCACGAGCAATCGCGCCCTGGTCGAGCGCCTCGATCTACGCCAGATCATGTCGCACCTGGCCTGCGCCGATGAGCCGGATCAGCCGCTCAATGCCCGGCAGCTTGCACGCTTTTCCGCCCTGGCGCAGGCTTTTGCGGGCATTCCCGCCAGCCTGTCCAACTCTGCAGGCATCCTGCTCGGGCCGGATTTTCATTGCGATATGACCCGCCCAGGCATTGCGCTTTACGGCGGCGCGCCTGCCCCCGGCCAGTCTTTCTCAGCCTGTGTGGAGATCGAGGCACCGGTGCTGCAGGTCCGAAACCTCAAAGCCGGCGATACGGTCGGTTATGGCGCGACATTCGCAGCCCCCCGGAATATGCAGGTGGCGACGGTCGCCGCTGGCTATGCCGACGGCGTATTGCGCGCGTGCGGCGAAGGCGGTGTGGCCAGGCTTGGCGAGCAGGCCATTCCCATTCTCGGCCGCGTGTCCATGGATCTGATCTCGGTGGATATCAGCCAGATTGATCGCCCGGTTCGCCCCGGCGAGCCGGTTCGGTTTCTCGGCCCTGATCTGGACGCGCTGGCGGATCATGCCGGCGCCGTCAATTATGAACTCCTGGTGCGTCTGGGCCTGCGCTTCAACCGGGTCTATCGAGACACGTAAGCAGCCGCGGCGAGCGCTCTTGCCGCCGAATTCATCCTCCCGACCATTCTCCAAGCCCGCGCCGAGGCGGGTCGGTCCGTTGCGAGAGTTTCCAAATCGATTGTCGTCGTTTTTGATTGACACAACCCGCCTACACGGCTTGAATTGAATTCAGTTCAATTCAAGACGTGCGAAAATGACACCCACAGCTAGCCGCCTGATCCATGCAACAGAGACAGAGATGATTACCAATTCCGGTCATGTTGAGATGAGCGCAATCGCCAAGCGTGCCGGCGTTTCCATCGGCCTGGCCTATCATCACTTCGGGTCCAAGACAGGACTGATCGCGGCAGTGGTCGACAAATTCTACGGCCCGATCCGCGAAATCGCACTGGGCGAACGCATCCCGGTGGATCTCGCCTGGATGGAGCGCGAGAAACTGCGCACCAAGGCCCTGGTCGACTATTTCTACGACCATCCCCTCGCGCCCTTGATCGCCGGACGATTGGCGCGCGAGCCCGAAGTGCTCGACATAGAGCGCGCCCATATGGAAGCCGTTCTGGAAGCGGGCGCCCTGAATATCGCCCAGGGCCAACGCCGCGGACTGGTCGACGCGTCACTGGACCCCGCAGTCACAGTTGCGGTTTTGATGGGTGGCCAGCGCATGGTGATTGACCGCGCCATTCTCGCCGAGACACGCACGCCACGCGATACGCTTCTCGAACAGATGTGGGCGTTGAGCTGTAATGCACTGCGCCTCCCCACTCGTGTCGAGACCCGGGAGACACAGCACTGAATTCAGGAGGAGAGCATGGCTTACACACAGATCACCGTTGAGCGCGATGGCCCCGTTGTGATTATCCGCTTCGATCGCCCGGAGGTGATGAATTGCATTGGTTTGACCACGCATGAGGAATTGATCAGCGCCTGGAATGATTTCCGCGATGATGATAGCGCGAAGGTGGCTATTATCACCGGGACTGGCGATCGCGCCTTCTGCGCCGGCGGCGACCTGACGGGCGGGGTTAATCTGACCCAGACGGGCGAGGCTTTCGAACGCCCGCCCGCCTCCATCCTCGCCTCACATGAGCGCGGCGAAGCGGCTGGCGTGCTCGGCCCGAGCCGCTGGACGGATATCTATAAACCCGTCATCGCCGCGGTGAATGGTGTGGCCTATGCGGGTGGTCTGGAATGGGCCTGCTATGCCGACATGCGCATCGTTGAAGATCACGCCTCCTTTGGCGTGACCTGCCGCCGCTGGAATATCGGCCTGGCCGATGGCGGCACCCAGCGACTACCGCGCATTGTCGGCATGGGTCGGGCGATGGAGCTTATCCTCACCGGCAAAGTCATTGATGCCCAGGAGGCCTACCGCATCGGTCTGGCCAATGAAGTTGTCCCGAAAGGCGAAGGGCTCTCGCGCGCAACCGAGCTCGCCCATTTCATCGCCAGCCTGCCTCAAGGCGCCATTCGTACAGACAAGGAAGCGGCGGTTCGCGGATTTGGCCGCCCCCTTGAGGAAGGTCTGCGCATCGAAGCCGCCTGTTTTCACCAGTCCTTCTTCCACCCCGATACTGTGGAAGGCCTGCGGAAGTTTCGCGAACGCGATCATCCCGACCGGCGCAAGCATAGCGAAGCCCGCACCCCCGGACTGGTCCGCAGCTGACGAAAGCGACACGCCAGACCAGAGTCATGACTTGTTCTGTCACCCCACAAGGTTTGAATGTGGGGGTGTGAAGGAGACGATTCGTCATGGCGCGTTCGGAAACAGTCTATGTCTGCCAAGCTTGTGGAGCGGTCCAGTCCAAATGGGCCGGTAAATGCGATGCGTGCGGTGAGTGGAACAGCCTGGTCGAAGAGGCGCCGGCCGCACCGCTCGGCACCCAGGCCACGGCCCCGAAACGCCGGGGTCGGGCGGCCAAGCTGGATCTGGTGGATCTCGGTGCTGAAACGCCAGAACCACCGCGCCTGATTTCCGGTCTGGGCGAGCTTGATCGCGTCGCCGGGGGTGGGCTTGTCCCCGGTTCCGCACTCCTGGTCGGCGGTGATCCGGGGATCGGCAAGTCCACGCTTCTCCTGCAGCTAATGGCGCGTCTCGCCAAGAGCGGCAGCCATGCCGTCTATATTTCCGGCGAGGAAGCCGTGGCCCAGGTGCGTCGCCGCGCCAAGCGTCTGGGGCTGGCGGATGCGCCCGTTGCCCTCGCCGCCGAGACCTCTTTGAACAATATCCTCGACGGGCTGAAATCGGAAAAACCCGATATCGTGGTTATCGATTCCATCCAGACCCTCTGGACCGACCAGCTCACCGCCGCGCCGGGTACTGTCGCCCAGGTCCGGGCCTGCGCCCAGGAATTGGTCCGCTATGCCAAGACCCGCAATTGCTGTGTCATCCTGGTCGGCCATGTCACCAAGGACGGCCAGATCGCCGGACCGCGCGTCGTCGAGCATATGGTCGATGCCGTCCTTTATTTCGAGGGTGATCGATCGCATCAATTCCGCATATTGCGCGCCGTCAAAAACCGCTTCGGCCCGACGGATGAGATCGGCGTTTTTGAAATGGGAGACAAGGGGCTGGGCGAAGTGGCCAACCCCTCCTCGCTTTTTCTTGACGGGCGTGAGGACGGAATTGCCGGATCTGTCGTCTTTGCCGGTGTTGAGGGGACGCGCCCGGTGCTCAGCGAAATCCAGGCCCTGGTTGCGCCGGCAGCATTTGGAACGCCGCGACGTGCTGTGGTCGGTTGGGATTCGGGACGACTGGCCATGGTGCTCGCCGTTTTGGAGGCCAGATGCGGCGTTGCGCTTGGCCAGCATGATATTTTTCTCAATGTCGCTGGCGGTCTGAAAATCAATGAACCTGCAGCGGATCTGGCTGTCGCCGCAGCCATTGTGGCCTCGGCACTGGATGTCTCCCTCGCGCCAAAGACCGTTGTATACGGAGAAATTAGCCTGTCCGGCGATGTGCGTCCGGTCGGGCGTGGAGAGACGCGGCTCAAGGAGGCGGCCAAGCTCGGCTTCGAGCGGGCCATCGCACCGCGTGCACAAATGGCGGAATCGGGTCAGGTTCACATTGATGGCGTGGCCACGGCGCTCGATTTGGTGCAAACTCTGCGCGCGATTGCCGGTGAGTAGGGAGATGCCCGCATGGACGGGTCGTTGAGTTTGTTTGATGGGATCGGTACAGCCATCGTTCTCATCTCGGGATTGCTGGCGCTGGTCCGGGGCTTTGTGCGCGAAGCCCTGTCGGTGACAGCCTTTGTAACCGCCTCGCTGGCCACACTCTGGGCCATGCCGGTCTTCTACGCCCCGGCGCGTGAAATCCCCCTACCCGCAGGTCACCGGCGAGACGGTGAACGTC
>JBELMP010000107.1:0-9334 GCA_042095695.1 Maricaulis sp.
CGGACGTCCGGCCGCGAGGCATGTCCGGTCGGAGATGAACCGCTCTCGTTGCTCCGGCGGCATCGTGAATTCCGGGTATACAGTCAGCCAGCTCTCGGGTTCGACGGCAAAGGTGGGAAAGGCGTTGGTCGGCTCGCGGAAATACCCCCCGAACCAGTTGGCATGACTGGCTGCAGCGACGCCTTCGACCTGACCTGCTCGGCCGAAATAGGCGTAAGGCAAGGGCTGGGTGAAATTGATCTTGTTGAGCACGACCAGCCGCGTCGGTGTTTGCGGCGGGTTTTCCCAATATTGATTGAAAGCGCCCAAGGCTCCGTAAAGCAGGAAGGCGATAGCAATCGAAATGATCAACAGCGTTGAGCGCGTTTTCTTCCGAAACAGATTTTTGCGGACGAGCGTAAATCGGTTCATTACGCCGTCCCCCGCTCTACGAAACGCCCCTTGTCCAGCTGGAGCTGGCGGCTCGCAAAGCCGGCGGCTGCCGGGTCGTGCGTGACCATGACGATGGTCTTGTTGAGCTCGCGATTGAGCAATTGCAGCGTTTCCAGCACCTCATCCGCAGTCGCGCGATCAAGGTCACCGGTCGGCTCGTCCGCGAGCAGGACTTTCGGGTCCGCGACAATCGCCCGTGCGATACCGACCCGCTGTTGCTGACCGCCGGACAATTGGGCCGGCCGATGCCCCTTGCGGTCGAGTATGCCGACAATGTCCAGCGCCGTCTCGACGCGCTTCTTGCGCTCCTTGCCGGACAGGCTGGTCAAGAGGAGTGGCAATTCGACATTCTGCGCCGCGCTCAGCGTTGGCATGAGGTTATAGAATTGGAAGATGAAGCCGACATGGGCGGAGCGCCATTTCGCCAGCTTGCCCTCGGACAGCTTGTCGACCCGGACACCCTCGCAATCGACGGCACCGGATGATGGGCGGTCAATCCCGCCGAGCAGGTTGAGCAATGTGGTCTTGCCCGAGCCGGACGGGCCCATGATGGAGATGAAATCGCCTTGCTCGATCGTCATGTCGAGCTGTTCGAAAATCGTGATCGATTCCCGCCCGCGCGTGTATTTCTTGGACAGGTCGGTCAGCGTGTAGAGCGGCTCGGTCATCAGATTTTCCTTTTGCGCTTCCGGCAAGATCGTTCGGTTTATTCGACAAAGGTGACGCGCGCGGCCATGTCCGGAAGGATACGGTCATCGCGGTCTTCAAAAGCCACGCGGACGCGAATGGTCGCGCGGCTGCGATCGGCGGTCGGGATGATGGCTTCGACGCGGGACGCGATGCGCCAGTCCGGATAGGCATCCAGACGAGCCTCGACCCGCTGACCGGCGCTGACGCGACCGATCTGGCTCTCATTCACATCCACTTCGATTTCCAGCGAGGCCATGTCGACCAGCGTCGCGACACCGGTCCGGGTGAAGCCGCCACCGGCAGACGCCGGGGAGAGGATCTCACCGACCTGGGCATTCTTGGCGATGACCACGCCAGCGAAGGGCGAGCGCACGATATGGCGATCGATCAGGTCTTCCTGGGAGCGGATCTGCTGGCGGATGCTGGCCGCATCGGCGCGTGCGCCGGCCAGCTGGCTCTCAAGGCTGAGGACGCGGGCCTGTGAGGAGGTGACATTCGCTTCCGAGCCAATCTGGCGTTCAGCCAGCGTCTGCGCGCGCGACAGGACAGTGCGCGCCTCGTCAAGATCGGCATTCAGGGAACGGGTCCGCGCATCAGCGGAGGAACGCTGGGCCAGCAGGACATCAAGCTGGATCCGGGCGCGATCATCATCAAGATAGGCGAGAATCTCGCCCTCTTCCACAAATGTGCCTTCCTCGACCAGCACGTCACGAATACGGCCGGTGATTTCTGCCGAGACGGTCGCCTGTCGGCGTGCCACGACATAGCCTGAGGCCACCAGTCCGGACGCGCGCGGCGTTGCTGGAGTGCTGGGCTGAGCGGTTGTGGTAGTCGCCTGTGAGGGAGTGGTCGTTGCAGCGGGTTCCGGGGTCGCAACGGTCACGGGTGCCGGTGTCTCGCTGTCCGGCCCGGGGCGCATGATATACCAGGTGCCACCGCCGGCCAATCCTGCAGAAAGCAGTGCAACAATCACCAGCGTGCCGAAGGATGCTCCGCCGCCGGAGCCGCTATCGTCATCACGGTCAATACTCAAAGATTGCAGTTTTTCACGCCGGTCCGACATGCGCGTCCCCCTCAACACATAAGTGCAACTTACGACAAAAAAGGTTCAGTGCCACGGGAGATTTCGCGAACGCGCATCCCCTCTTCGCGACCTGCACCCAGGATTTCAGTCGAAATAGGCCGAACGCATCATTTCGGCGAGGTCTCGACCGCGATGGGCCAGCGCACGGCGTTCGGTCTCGACCTGCGGGCCGCAAACCGGCCGGTAGCGCTGTTGGACGCGATAACCGTCATTGAAGTTCTCGATCAGGCGGTCGCGGCGGCGGTTATTGTCTTCGGCTTCCATGGCGAGAAGCTGGATCATCTGGTCCCGCCAGACCTGCTGATCATTCCCCTCACAGGCGAAATCAAGATAGTGAAGCTCGCCCAGCGTGTAGGCGAGGAAGGGCAGGATGCGCTCCACATCGACACTCGTCTCGTCGGCCGGAGGGCTATCCTGAGCGCGGTCCTGTAGGCCCCCGTTACGATTGCGTTGCGCATTGCGTCCGGCCTGGCCGCGGATCTCATTCTCCCAGCGCGGCTGGACTTCCTCAACGGGTTGTGCGCCCCGGGCATCCGGTTTCTGTGCCAGCCCCGGCGCGGACAGGCCAAGGGTGATCAGGATGAGAATAAGCGTGCGCATGGCGGCCATCATGACCGGGAATGTGGCTCAGACATGGCGGCAGCCATCTCGACGGCGCGGCCGATGACATCCCGCGTCTTGTCCCAGCGCGTGCGGGCGATTGCCTCCGCGACAGGGAGGAATAATGCATCCGTGACGTCATCAGCGGCGCACGGTTCGCCATGCGTCCAGACCGCTGCATAATCAATCAGCAGATAATGCCAGTCACCGGGCTGCCCCGTTTCGCGCGCGCCGATACTGTCGACGACATCAATAAGTCCAATGATCCGGGCGGTGACACCGGTTTCTTCGTGCAATTCGCGCAAGGCCGCTTCCTGGGCGGTTTCGCCATATTCAATCTTGCCGCCGGGGATGGACCACTCGCCTTGATAGGGCGGTTTGCCACGCTGGATGATCAGCACCTCATCCCCGCGCACCACAACAATACCGGCACCGGCAATCGGTCGCTCAGTCAAGCTGATACTCTCCATTGGGCGACCAGACCGCCAATTCATTGTAGTCGATCTTGAGAACATCATCGCTCATCGGGCGACCTTTGCTATTTGGCGGTCCATCCGCCATCAACACTGATCCAGGAGCCGTTCATATTGGCACCGGCATCAGACACGATATACAGCAAAGCACCAGCAAGTTCCTCATAGGTCACGAATTTCTTGGTCGGCTGGGCGGCGAGCATGACATCGCGAACGACCTCGTCTTCGGTGATGCCGCGGGCGCGGGCCGTATCGGCAATCTGATTTTCAACCAGCGGGGTTTTCACATAGCCGGGGCAGATCGCATTGCAGGTGATATTGTCTTCGGCCAGCTCCAGCGCCAGCGTCTTGGTGAAGCCCATCACGCCATGCTTGGCGGCGACATAGGCGGATTTGAAGGGTGAGGCGACCAGCCCGTGCGCGGACGCCAGATTGACCATACGTCCGCGTCCGGCGCGCTTCATGTGAGGGATGGCTGCCTTGCTCGCATGGAAGACCGAGGAAAGATTGATCCCGATAATGGCATCCCATTTCTCGGCAGGAAATTCCTCCACCGGCGCGACATTCTGGATGCCGGCATTATTCAGGAGAATGTCGAGCCGGCCGAATTCCGCGGCCGTGCTGTCGACGAGCTCGGCAATCTCGTCAGGTCGGAGCATGTTGGCACCGTGATAGCGGACCTCAACGCCGTGTTTTTCTGCCATACCCGCGCGCAGCGCCTCGATCTCTGCCGCATCGCCAAGACCATTCAGGACAATATTCGCGCCATTCTCCGCCAGCGCTTCGGCCATGGCTGCGCCAATGCCGCTGGTTGATCCGGTGATGATGGCCACCCGGCCGCTGAGATCGGTACGGATTCCAGACATGAACCACCTTTCAAGTTTGTGCTGCGCGCAAGAAACGGGATCAGGCACGGGAGGTCAAGATCATCCTTCGGTGTGAAGGTTCAAGATACAACGATGGGGGATTTCATCTTCTAATGAAAACGTCGGCCCGTTCAGGCCGGCGTCAATCCAAGGAGAGAGCGATGTTTCGGCTATCGAAATGCACTCTCGTCCTTCTGGTCAAGAGAAACCGGATCGAAGGCCGGACGCTAAGCCGCCTTCTTGCCAACCGCAGCCGGTTGCGGGCGCGTGAACAGCAGGTCGCCATCCTGCGAGCCGTCGGCTTCGAAGCGATAACCGCCGGCATCAAACTTCACCAGGTCGGCCGGATCGGTGACGCGGTTTTCAATCACCCAGCGCGCCATCATGCCACGCGCCTTCTTGGCATAGACCATCAGCGAACGCAGCTGACCGTCTTTTTCTTCCTTGAAACTCGCAGTGATCACCCGGGCCTTGAGGGAGGTCTTGTCGACCGACTTGAAATACTCGTTCGAGGCCAGGTTCAGCACCACAGGGTGCGTCTGTTCAGCGAGGACGTTATTCAGGTCCTTGGCGATCAGCTTGCCCCAGAAATCATAGAGGTTTTCGCCACGTCGCGTGTGCAGTTTCCGACCCATTTCGAGGCGGTAGGGGTGTATCGCATCCAGCGGGCGCAGCGTGCCATACATGCCCGAGAGCAAGCGCAAATGATCCTGCGCCCAGTCCAGATCCTCCGCGCTCAGCGTGGCCGCATCAAGGCCGCGATAGACCTCGCCATTAAAGGCAAGAGCGGCCTGTTTCTCGCCGGTCTTCTGCGCATCAAAGGCCTGGAAGCGTTCGCGGTTGAGGCGGGCCAAATCGTCAGAAATCCCCATCATCGCCTTGATTTTCGACTGGGTCAGCCCGCGCGTGGTCCGGGAGAGGATACGCGTCTCATTAATCAGGCTGGGCGTTGTGGCCGGCAGGTCGCGCTCGACCGGGTCGAAATTCATATTCTTGGCGGGGGACAACAAGACGAGCATGACCGAATCTCCTTTGTCCAAAGAGATAGGCGCTGGAGGCTAATGAGAAAAGGGGCGTGACCGTGATCACACCGTTCGCAGCCGTGAATCCGCTAATCGAGACGGTAGGCGCCGAGATGTTCGGACCGGACGGGATTTCATGGCGGCATGCCCGCAAAGGTCTTAGACTGAAACGGGCCAAAAGGAGGGGGCGATGCCGTTTTTTTACGACTTGGACAAATCCAATCCGGAGCATCAGCGAATTGCCGACCGTCTGATGGATCTCGATCTGCGCTTGAGTGCGGAGATACCGGCAAAAACGCTCGACGAGACCTTGTTGATCGCGACCTGGAATATCCGCGAATTCGACAGTCCAGCCTATGGCAAACGCGGCAATGAGCCATATCACTATATCGCGGAAATCATCTCCCGCTTCGACATTGTCGCGATCCAGGAGGTGCGACTGGAAACCGAGCCGCTTAACAAGCTGCGCGGACTTTTGGGGCGTTGGTGGAATTATCTCGTGACCGATGTGACCGGTGGTTCCCAGGGCAATAAGGAACGCATGGCCTTCTTCTACGATACCCGCAAAGTTCGCTTTGGCGGGTTGGCCGGCGAGGTGGTCATTCCGCCAATCGAGACGCGGGACGAAAACCGCAAGAAAGTCTACACGCCCTCAAAGCAATTGGCGCGCACACCCTATCTGGTCGGGTTCGAGGCCGGCTGGTTTAAATTCATGATGTCGAGTGTGCACATCCTCTACGGCACCAGCGCAGCGGAGGATCCCGACCGGGAAGCGGAGATCCGCGCCATTGCCAAAGCCATGGCGGAGCGTGCGCAAGAGGATCACGCCTGGGCCAAGAACATTATTCTGCTCGGCGACTTCAACATTTTCGACCCTGACGATGTGACCTTTAAGGCTCTGACGGATGAAGGTTTTACCATTCCGCGTGAGCTGCAGCAGGTGACCAATGTCGGCAAGAAAGAACGGTTTTTCGATCAGATCGCCTTCCTGACGCCGAAAGTGCCGGGCGATCAGCTCAAAAAGGCAGGTTCGTTCAATTTCTTTGATGTGGTTTATCGCGAGGAGGACGAAGCGCTCTACGCGCCGATCATCGGTGACGCCTATCACACAACGTCGAGCGGCAAGCCGAGGGAGAATAAATCCCTGTATTATCGGACCTATTGGCGAACGCATCAGATGTCCGACCATCTTCCGCTATGGGCCGAACTCAAGATCGATTTCGGGCGCGAATATCTCGATGTGGTGGCTGGGGCTTAACCCAGCAAAACCCGCGGATTCATAATGCCCTTTGGATCAAGGGCCTGTTTGATTGCGCGCATTACTGTCACATCCACCGGCTTGCGCGCGGCGAGCTCCTCGCGCTTGAGAATGCCAATCCCGTGCTCCGCCGAGATTGAACCGCCGAATGCATCAACCGTGTCATAGACAATTTGGGAGACGGATCTGGCCTTGGCGATAAAGGCTTCGCCCGCGCCCTCGCTCTTGGCGGCGACATTGAAATGCACATTTCCATCCCCGACATGCCCGAAGGCAATGACGAAGGCTTCCGGGATCTCGGCCTCGACCCGGGCAGTGGCCTGGCTCATGAAGGCAGGCATTTTGGAAACCGGGATGGAGACATCATGCTTGACCGCCTTGCCATAGGCGCGCTCGGCCTCGGCAATCGTTTCACGCAAGCGCCAGAAATCATGGATCTGGCTGTCATTCTCGGCGATTGCCGCATCCTCGATCAGACCCGTTTCAAACCCCTGGCCGAGCGCGTCTTCCAGCGTCTCCCGCGCGCCGTCTGCGCGGCCGAAACTCATCTCGCAGACCACATACCAGTCATGGGCGTTGGCCAGTGGGTCACGAGTGTTGGGGACATGCTCAAGAACCATGTCCAGGGCCGAGCGCGGCATCAGCTCATAGGCGGTGACGGCGCCACCGGAGACTTTCTTGGCCAGGCTGAGAAACGCGACGGCCTTGTCGGCCGAGCTCAATCCGCAAAAGGCGACTTCCATCCGCCCCGGACGCGGGTAAAGCTTCAGCGTCGCAGCCGTGATAATGCCCAGAGTGCCTTCCGCACCGATCAGCAATTGTTTGAGATCGTAGCCGGTATTATCCTTGCGCAAGCCTGTAAGCCCGGACCAGATCTGGCCATCGGGCAGGACCGCCTCCAGGCCGAGAACCAGATCCCGCGTCATGCCATAGCGCAGAACGTGAACGCCGCCGGCATTGGTCGAGATCAGGCCGCCGATCATCGCCGAGCCCTGGGAGCCCAGTGAGAGCGGGAAGAGCCGGTCTGCCTCGGCCGCGATGTTCTGCAGGCTCTCGAGCACGCAGCCCGCTTCCACGGTCATGGAATCATTGCCCGTATCGATTTCGCGGACCTTGTTCATCCGCTTCAGCGAAATCAGCACCTCGCCCATCGGCGTCGCAGCGCCACAGAGCGAGGTATTCCCGCCTTGCGGAGTGATGGAAATGCCGGCATCGGCGCAGAGCTTCACAGCTGCTGCGACCTCCTGCGTGTTTGCCGGTTTCAGCAGGATCGGGGTCTCGCCCTGATAGCGGCCGCGCCAGTCTTTCGCGTGCGGTGCGATTTCATGCGGATCATCGCTCCAGCCCTTGGGGCCAAGGACGGATTTCAACTGGTCCAGAAGGGCGGCGGGAAGGTCGGTCATATCAGGTCCGGGGTGCGCTGGCGCGTTGCAAACGGTCATTAATGGCTTCGCCCAGACCCTCGTCGGGAATGGGGGCGACGGCAATGGTTTTTGCGCCCAGCGCGTCAAGTTTTCGCAGGGCCGCGAAAAGACTGGTGGCGGCTTCAGCGAGATCGCCATCGGGAGAAAGATTATGATGGCCGGCAATCGCGCCAAAGCCGAGCATGACTTCGCCGGGACCAGTCTCAAGCGCGTTCAACCGCACATAAGCATTTGGCGCATAGTGACTTTTGAGCATGCCGGGGCTGTGTGGTGCAGAGTTTTCAGGGGCGGATTGCAAAGTCCCGGTGATCGCCTCGATATCCGTGCGCGCCAGTCCGCCCGGGCGCAGCAGGATGGCCCTGCCGTCGTCGATCATAACAACGGTCGATTCAACGCCGACCGGGCAGGCACCACCATCGAGAACGAGATCGATCGATGCCCCGAGCCCGTCCAGAACATGCCGGGCTGTGGTCGGGCTGATCGCGCCGGACGGGTTGGCGCTTGGCGCGACAAGAGGCATGTCGAGCCGCTCGAGCAGGGCGCGTGTCGCGGGATGGGCGGGGGCTCGCAAGGCCAGCGTATCGAGCCCGGCATTGGCCAGATCACAGACCGGAGCGTCCGGTTTTTTTGGCAGGACAAGGGTCAGCGGACCCGGCCAGAAGGCCTGCGATAAATGTTGGGCGAGAGGCGGGAGTTCTACCAGTCTTTGGGCCATGTCGAGGCCGGAAACATGCACAATCAGCGGGTTGAAACGGGGGCGTCCCTTGGCCGCGTAGAGGCGTGCTACGGCGTCCGCATTATCCGCTCGCGCGGCCAGCCCGTAGACGGTCTCGGTCGGGATTCCCACCAGACCTCCGCCGCTCAGCAAGTCGGCGGCGCGCTGGATGTGTTCCGGATTGTCAGCGGACAGGCATTCGGCAGTCATGCGGTGAGCTAGCGCCTCGCTCCGGGCGAAGGCAAGCCTATTGCGCTGCGTCCGCCTCGATATGAAGGATAATCGTCACCTGGGCGGCCGTATCACCCCAGCTCGCCGAACCGACGCCAAAATCGAGCCGGGCGATTTCCATTTCCGCCTCGGCAACAGCGCGACCCTCACTGATCTCCAGGCTGAAGGGCAGGATGACGGCCTGATCGACACCGCGAATACTCAGCGTGCCATGGGCATCATAACCATTATCGCTGCTTCGTATGTCATTGGAAACGAAGCGAGCGATCGGATGGGCCTCGGGCGCCAGCCCGTCATCGGCCAGCATTGACTGATCAATCTGGCCATTGCCCGTCGCGCCGCTAACGGTGAAGACCTCGGCATCGATCATGGCGGCTGACAGGTCCGCCGGGTCGAGCCGGATCGTCGCCTGATAGCGTTCGAATTCGCCTTCTGTGGTGCCACCGAAGGCTTCGGTGCGGAAACCGACCTGGCTGGCCTCCATATCAATCACCCAATCCTCGGCGAGGGCCGGCGAGGCGAGGGTGGCAAGAGCGAGG
>JBELMP010000108.1:0-9179 GCA_042095695.1 Maricaulis sp.
CTGCGATCGTCTTGCCGTCATTCTTGTCGAGACCATAGGCCAGGGCCGCTGCGGTCGGCTCGTTGATGATGCGCAGGACTTCCAGGCCGGCAATCTTGCCCGCATCCTTGGTCGCCTGACGCTGGGCGTCATCGAAATAGGCCGGAACCGTGATCACGGCCTGCTCGACACCCTGGCCGAGATAGGCTTCCGCAGTCTCTTTCATCTTCTGAAGGATGAAGGCAGAGATCTCGGAGGGCGCGTATTTCTTGTCGCGGCCCTGGACCCAGGCGTCATTATTGTCAGACGGGACAATGCCATAGGGGACCATGTCGACGTCTTTCTTGACGGTCGGGTCGTCCATGGAGCGGCCGATCAGGCGCTTGATGGCAAAGAAGGTGTGATCCGGGTTGGTCACTGCCTGGCGCTTGGCCGGCTGACCGATAAGGCGCTCACTATCATCGGAAAAAGCAACCACGGACGGGGTCGTGCGTGCGCCTTCAGAATTCTCGATGACTTTCGGTTGGCCGCCTTCCATGACAGCCACACAGGAATTGGTTGTTCCAAGGTCGATACCGATGACCTTACTCATATCTCTCTCCGTTCATTCAGCGGACCTGCCCCGTACGCACAAGCCTTCATACGAAGCGCTTGCACGCCTTGTGACAGCCCCCTTCGGGATCGTCTTTAGTTAAACACCGGTGATGCCGACACCGATCGTGGTTCAGCAGGGATAACCCTGCGCTTGGTAGGCGATTTAGGGAGGGTGTTTACACTGTGCAAGGGGGGAAAGCCGTGAACACTGATTCAATTCAGTCATTTGCCATGACCGGCTCTGTCGTTCGACTGGGCAGGTCGTAAAGCGCGTCTTATATCAAGCCTATGAGCGATGCCTTCACCATGCCATCCGGATTCCGCCTCCTGCCCGGATTTTTCGACCGCACCGAGCAGGAAGCGCTGATCGCACAGGTGCGCATGGCCAGCCAGACCGCGCCCTTCTGGCGACCGAGCATGCCACGTACCGGTCAGCCCCTCTCTGTCATGATGACGAATTTCGGTCCCCTGGGCTGGGTAACGGACAAGGACGGGGGCTATCGCTACGAGCCTCGCCACCCCGAAACCGGGTCCGCCTGGCCGGATATTCCACAGCCCCTGCAGGCCTTGTGGGACCAGCTCGCCGACTATGCCTCGCCACCGGAGGCCTGTCTGGTCAACTGGTATGCGGCGAGCTCCAAAATGGGCATGCATGTGGATCTGGACGAAGAGGCCACCGATGCGGCCGTCATCTCGGTCTCGCTGGGTGACAAGGCCCGCTTTCGTCTGGGCGGGCCCAAGCGCGGCGGCAAGACGGCCTCGATGGTCCTCAGCTCGGGCGATGTCGTCGTGCTCGGCGGCGCTTCACGCCGCTGCTATCACGGAGTCGACCGCATTTATCCGGGAACGTCGACGCTCTTGCCGGACGAGCATTTCCCCGGCGGCGGGCGGATTAATCTAACGATGCGACGGGTGACGCTGCCAAAAGGGCGTGGATGAGCCCACGCCTGAAAGCCGTCCCTATTGTCGCGGCAGGTCCGGATTCTGGCGTTCCTCGACCTCATCCATCATCGGCATGAAGCGCATATCGGTCATCGGCACAGACCGACCATGCTCCTGCACAATGCGTACATGCTTGCGCTGAAGCTGGCGCGGCTCGGCAACGCCGCAGGAATGCGCAATCATCTCGACATGCTTGGTCACGGTTTGAGCGTAAACCGCGACCTTGTCCGACTTCTCCTTCACAACCAGGCCACGCTGCAGGCTTTTCTTGTGCGTGGTGACACCGGTCGGACAGGTATTCTTGTGGCATTTCAGGGCCTGGATACAGCCGAGTGCGAACATGAAGCCGCGCGCGCACTGGACGAAATCCGCCCCCGAGGCGAGAGCCCAGGCAACGGCGCCCGGGATCACCAGCTTGCCCGAGGCGATCACCCGGATCCGTTCGCGCAGGCCTTTCTGGCGGAGGATTTCCACCACCATGGGCAGGCTTTCGCGGACCGGCAGGCCGACATTGTCCATCAGCGCCATCGGTGCCGCACCCGTGCCCCCATCACCACTATCGACGGTAATGAAGTCCGGCGCGCTCTCGATACCGCGCGCATGGATGGCGTCCGCCAGGTCATAAAGCCAGCCATAGGCGCCAACGACAAACTTGATCCCGACCGGCAGGCCAGACACATCGCGAATATGGGCAATCATGTCGAGCAAATCCTCGACACTGTCGATCTCCGGATGACGATTGGGCGAGATTGACGCCTTTCCAACCGGAATACCGCGGATCTGGGCGACTTCCTTATTGACCTTCTCCGCCGGCAGGATGCCGCCCTTGCCCGGCTTTGCGCCCTGGGAGAGCTTCAGCTCGAACATTTTGACCTGGGGTGTCGCCGCGACTTCGCGCAGCTTCTCATCGGAGAGATGTCCGTCCTTGTCGCGCACGCCATATTTCGCCGTACCGATCTGAAAGACGATATCGCAGCCGCCTTCCAGATGCATGGGCGACATGCCGCCTTCGCCAGTATTGTACCAGATGCCGGCCTTGGCCGCTCCGCGGGAGAGTGCCCGCACCGCCGGCTTGGACAAGGCGCCGTAACTCATGCCGGAGATGTTGAAGAATGACGGCGCGTCGTAGGGTTGGCGTGCATGGGGACCAATCCGCAAGGGCTGGGTCATGGCGCCATCATCTTCCAGTAGCGGGAAGGGGCAATTGACAAAGATCGCCGTTCCGACCGGGGTCAGCGGCTTGGTCGACCCGAAGGGAATTGTGTCCCCATCACCGGCCGCAGAGCGATAGACCCAGTCGCGCTCAGCCCGGTTGAACGGTAATTCCTCGCGATCCATGGCGAAGAAATACTGGCGGAAAAACTCGCCCAGCGTGGTGAAGATGCTGCGGAAACGCCCGACCAGCGGATAGTTTCTGCGCACGGCGTCCTTGGTCTGCGTCGTGTCGCTCGCAAACAGCAGCAGCGCCACCAGAACCGCGACGCCAATCGCCAGGATAAAGAGCTGCGTCAGGATGGACATCACATCCATCGCCCAATTCGGCAAACCCATCATGCGGGAACCCCCAAGTCAGTACCTGGGGTCATAATGCAAATTCCTGGCGGGGCTGGCGAGCAGAAAGCGGCCGCGTCCGGCAAATGTGAAGACGCGTTACTACGCCTTCACATCGACACTACCGCCCGTATCACCGGCCGGCTTGTCCTGGGCTGCTGGCGTACCGGCGGAGACCGCGACCATGGCCGCCCGCAGTGTGCGGTTGGAAATCGTATAACCAACCTGCATGACCGAGGCGATGGTACCGGTGGGTTGCTCCGAGGGGATTTGCGCTACCGCCTGATGGACATTCGGATCGAATGCCGACCCCGGCTCGGGATTTTCCGGCTTGATCCCGTGATTGCCCATTTTGGCAATCAGGGCCTTTTCCGTCATTGCGACACCGTCGACGAGATTCTTCACCGCCTCATTGTCCAGGCTGGCTTCATCAACAGAGGCCAGCGCACGTGAAAGATTGTCCGCCACATCCAGCATGTCGCGTGCAAAACCGGTTATGGCATAGGCCCGGGTATCGGCCTTTTCCTTCTCCGCCCGGCGGCGCGTATTTTGCTCCTCGGCAACGGCGCGCAGCAGACGATCGCGGAGATCATCGAGCTCGGCCTCAAATTGCTCGACCGTCTTGTCCGGCTCGGCGCTGGTCTCGGCCGCGGCATCAATGGACTCCTGGTCTTCCGGTGACGGCGTGTTGTCCTGGTCGCTCATTCTTTTAAGTCCTTGTCTCCGGTTACTTCTGACCGCCATCGAGGATCTGGCCAACGACTCTGGCGGTGTAATCGACCAGGGGGATAACACGGGCATAGTTCAAACGCGTGGGGCCAATTACACCCAGCGCCCCGATAATCTCCTGGTCGCTATTCATATAGGGAGCAACGATCACGCTGGAACCCGACAGGCTGAAAAGCGGATTTTCGGCACCGATAAAGAGGCGCACCCCGTCCGCATCTCGGGCCTTGTCCATCAGCGCGATCAGTTCGCGCTTTCGCTCGATATCCTCGAACAGGAGGCGAATGCGTTCCAGATCTTCACTGGCCGAGACGCTTTCAAGCAATTTGGCCTGGCCGCGAATGATCAGCGCCCGTTCACCCGCCTGACCGCTCCAGTCCGCCAGCCCCTGTGTCACCAGTGCCTGAGCGGTTTCGTCGAGCTGGCTTTGATGCGCTGCAATCTCCCCCGCGATCACCTCGCGCGCCGCGCCAAGCGTGCGCCCGCGCAATCGGTTCGAGAGGTAATTGCCAGCCTCGATCAAGGCGGCGGGTGGCAAGCCCTGGGGCGTCGCCATCAACCGGTTTTCTACATGACCATCAGCAAAGACGAGGACAGCCAGGGTTTCGACGGGTGAAATCGAGACAAATTCGATGTGCCGCAGAGGCGCTTCCTGCTTCGGGGTAACCACCAGGCCTGCCCCGCCCGCCAGACCCGATAACAGCGCCGTCGCCTCGCCGAGCAATTCATTGACGCCGCGACCGGAGCCGCCAACCTGGCCCTCAATCGCCCGGCGCTCATCCGAAGTCAGCTCGCCCACTTGCAGAAGACCGTCCACAAACAGGCGCAGACCGGTATCCGTGGGCAGTCGACCGGCGCTGGAATGCGGTGCCGTCAACAGCCCGAGCTGGGCCAGGTCGGACATAGTATTGCGGATCGATGCCGGCGAGAGGGTGAGCCGGCCGCTTTGCGCCAGGGTGCGCGACCCCACAGGCTCTCCGGTTTCCAGATAGGCCTCGACGATCTCGCGAAAGATCGTGCGCATGCGATCATCGAGTTGGGCCAGCGGAGAGGGTGTGCGGTCAGTCATCATTCCCATGACTTAAGCCGAGGATTTCGCCTATTCAATTCCTTCCTTGCCGCTCGCCGCAATCCCCGCTACCAGCGGCGGACACATTTCAAGGAGACAGCCCATGCCCAGACCCTTCGGCCGCGCCCCCAATGCTCTTCGCGAGGTGACGCTGGAAACCCAGGTTACCCGCTATGCCGAAGGCTCTTGCCTGGCCAAGTTCGGGCATACCCAAGTCCTGTGCACCGCCAGTGTCGAGGAGAATGTCCCGCCCTGGCTGCGTGGTGGCGGCAAGGGCTGGGTGACCGGCGAGTACGGCATGCTGCCGCGCTCGACGCATTCACGCATGCGCCGTGAGGCGACCTCGGGCAAGCAATCCGGCCGGACCCAGGAAATCCAGCGCCTGATCGGCCGCTCCTTGCGCGCTGTTGTCGATCTCAAGGCCTTGGGCGAGCGCCAGATCACGGTTGATTGCGATGTCATCCAGGCCGATGGCGGTACCCGCACCGCAGCCATCACCGGCGCCTGGGTCGCCCTGAAACTCGCCACCCGCTATCTGATGGAAGAGGGCGTGCTCGAGGCAGATCCGGTCTATGGCCAGCTGGCCGCGATCTCCTGCGGCGTGATTGATGGCGAAAGCCGGCTCGACCTGGAATATGAAGAGGACAGCCGCGCTGATGCGGATGCCAATTTTGTATTGACGGCCGATGGCGGTATTGTCGAGGTTCAAGCAACGGCGGAGGATCGCCCGATCCCGGAATCGGCCTTCGGGGAACTCTTCGCCCTGGCCAAGTCCGGCATTGCGGATCTGACCACGCTACAGGCTTCTGCCTTGGGTCTGAAATAGATCTGACGTGGAAAAGACAGACGGCGGGAACGCGCTGGGGGGCTGAAAATGGCCTGCCCGGCCTCTTGGGAAGGGGCGTACCGCGCAGGCCCGCTCCCGCCGTCTGATTTCCCCCAACCCGCCGGACACGCCGGAGGTGCAGGAGCTCTCGCAGGGATCGCCGCGCCTATTCGGCCGCGTCTCGATCCTCATCCTCATCGTCTTCGTCGAAGGACAGCAAATCCCCCGGCTGACAATCCAATTCCTTGCACAGCGCTTCCAGTGTCGAGAAGCGCACGGCCTTCGCCTTGCCTGTCTTGAGGATGGACAGGTTGGCCATGGTAATACCGACACGGTCGCACAATTCTGTCAGCGACATGCGGCGCTCGAGGAGCATACGGTCCAGGGTGACGCGAATGGGCATGTGCGGCGCCTCCCTAAATCGTTAGTTTCTGTTCTTGGCGCATCCGTGCGCCTTCGCGGAAGACTTCCGCAAATACAAGCAGTGCTGCCACTGCGAACCAGGCGCCGAGATTGATATCCGGGCTGACATCGAGGCGCGCGCCGCCTTCCACGGGCGCATCCATCAGGGTCAGCACCATCGCCACGGCGCCCTGGGTAATATGCCGGAGGATTTGATAGCCAGCGATCGCAATCGCGATGACGCGCAGATGGCCCGCATTTTCCGGCACGAACGGATCACCGGCCACGAGGGTGGCGAAGATCCGGCGCAGACGATCAACCACAATCATCAGCGCAATAATCTCAGCAACAAAGATGGGATAGACCCAGCCATGCTGATGAAGCTTCTCGAAGACGGATGTCAAGAATCCGGGCTCATAACCCATGAAATCCATGACAAAGGCAGCCGCAGCAGCGACGAGCACCAGAGACGCGAAGACCAGCGCGATCCACGCTAAATACCAGACCACATCCAGCACCACCTTCAAGGCCGATGCCAGAGATCCGCGACCTAATGCTTTCATGCCCTTCCCTTCCTTCGACGATGAGGCTGGCGGTTTGGTCTCTGACGGACCTTAACGCGCAGCCTCACCGGGCATTGCAAATCACGCGACCACCGGAGCCAGGGCGTAGAACGCACCTGCGGCGACCGAGACAACCAACATCAGATTGATCGCGATAGACGCGAACGACCGAGCTTTGTTTTCCTTGGGCCTGACCATCTCACTGTTTCCTTTCTGTTGCATCTGACCAATTACCGTTGTCTTTCGACCTTTCAGGACGATGTCTCCCGTCCTTGTTGTTTATCGATAAACGAGAAGATTGGGGCTGGCAAGCAAAAAATATCGTTTTTCGATATGAATTTTTCGAAAGGCGATATGAAGCTTCCCGTAAGGAGTTGGAAATTGATGCGAGAAACCTGGGTATTGGCGAGCCACAACGCTGGTAAAATCAAGGAATTACGCCAGATCCTGGAGGTCCGGGACATTGATCTGCTCAGCGCCGCGGATTTGGACCTGCCAGAGCCGGAAGAAACCGAAGCCAGTTTTGAGGGGAATGCGGCGCTGAAGGCCGAATGCGCGGCCAAAACTGTGGAGAAGTGCGTGCTGGCGGATGATTCCGGCCTTGCCGTGGACGCGCTCGGCGGGGATCCGGGGATTTATTCGGCGCGCTGGGCCGGCGAGCCCCGGGATTTCGACCTGGCAATGAAACGGGTCCAGGAGGAACTTGGATCGGCCAGCGATCGCAGCGCACGCTTTGTTTGCGTCATCGCTGTTGCCAAACCGGGTGAAAGCACGCGCTGTTATCGCGGCGAGGTCAGTGGCCAGATTGTCTGGCCGCCACGGGGAGATGGCGGTTTTGGCTACGACCCCATCTTCCAGCCCGACGGGTATGACCGGACTTTTGCGGAAATGTCCGCCGAGGAAAAGCGCAGTCTCAGCCATCGCGCCCGCGCCCTCGACTCGATGATCGCGGCTGAATTCAGCTGATGCCCAGGAGCCCGCGCCTCGGCCTTTATCTGCACTGGCCCTATTGCGCGCACATCTGCCCCTATTGCGATTTCAATGTCTACCGACCCAAGGGCGATGCCGATGCGCTGGTCGAGGCGATGCGCAAGGATATGCAGGCCTGGCGGGAGCGGACTGGCAAGCGCAGCCTGACCAGCCTGCATTTTGGGGGCGGCACGCCCTCCTTGCTGGGCCAGGACCAGCTCGGCATGTTGATCGAGGAGGCCGAAACACTCTGGGGCTTCGACCGTGATATCGAGCTGGGCCTGGAAGCCAATCCCAATGACCGGGAGCGGTTTGCCGACTATGCCAGCGCCGGCATCAACCGGCTCTCCCTTGGCGTTCAGAGTTTCCAGTCCGAGGTGCTGCAGCGGCTGGGACGCGATCATGACGGGCCGCAGGCTTACCGGGCACTGGATGAGGCGCTCAGCCTGTTTGCCTGCAATTCGGTTGATCTGATCTATGCCTGGCAAGGTCAGACCCTGGCCGACTGGCAGCTCGAACTGGAACACGCCATCGCGTCAGGCGTTGGGCATATCTCGCCCTACCAGTTGACGATCGAGAGCGGCACTGCCTTCGGCAAACGGGCCGAGCGCGGCGAAAACCTGGCCCTGGAAGCGGATGAATCCGCCGATTTCTATGCGCTGACCGAAACCCTCTGCCGTGCTGAAGGCTATGAGGGCTATGAAATCTCCAACCATGCCCGACCGGGTCAGCAATCGCGCCATAACCGGCTCTACTGGGACGGAGATGACTGGATTGGCATCGGCCCGGGCGCACATGGACGGCTGGGTAGTCACGGCACGGGCGGACGGTTCGCAACCGCGGCGCTGCGGCGGCCGTCAGACTATATCGATGCGATCGCGCAGCATGGGATTGGTGTTACGGACTGGACCGTCCTCAGCGCCGAAGATGAAGCCGCCGAGCGCATTCTGATGGGGATGCGCGTCTCCAGCGGGCTCGACCGGAATGTTCTGCGCGATGCCACCGGTCTGGATCTCGATGCTTCCGGGATGAGGAAAATGTCCGAGCTCGGACTGATCCGGTTAGCGGGCGAGCGGGTCCGTCTGAGCGAAGCCGGCCGGGTCCTCGCCGACGGGGTGTCCGCGGAACTCGTCCCCTGATCAGCCCCTGATCAGCCCCTGATCAGCGCGGACGCGTGACCGCGCCGAAGCCTAGCCTTCGGCCTGCTCATCCTCGGGCAAATCCTCGCCCGGGCGCGGATAATCCTCGGGCATTGGCCGGCGGAAGAGTGTGTAATCTATCGCCTCAGACCCGACATTATTCTCATCCTCGAGGACGAGTTCACCGAATTCATTATAGACCCGCACCTGACGGGGCGGCAGCGCGCTCACACCGAGTCTGGCGGCCCGCTCTTGTCGCAATTGTTCCAGCATGTAGGGATCAATCAGCGGCTCATCGAAACTCGCCGGAGCCGGTTCGATTTCGCGGAATCCGCGGGACCGCAACTCATACACCGCCAGGCCGCGCTCGATCACGCCGGACGGGCCAAAGCGGAACAAACCGTCAGCACCCATGAAAC
>JBELMP010000109.1:0-9062 GCA_042095695.1 Maricaulis sp.
CTCTTGAATGCCATTCAAGCGCTCTCCCAACTGAGCTATAGCCCCGAAACTCGGGCCCGCGACACGTCTGGAACATCTCGCCGGAAGGCGCGGAAACTAGTCCTGGATCGATCCGGGATCAAGTCCGCGTTTAGCGCTAATCGCAGCGCTTAGAGATCGTCTTCTTTTGCAATGTTGAAGTCGCCGAAATCTTCGTCTTCTTCATCATCGATCAGGACCGTCGTGTTGTCATCCTCATCATCTTCATCGAGATTCTCATCCTCGAAGTCATCAGCGATATCATCGCTGAGACCGGACCCCTTCTCATCGTCGTCATCATCGTCGTCGTCGTCGGGCAATTGCTCTGCCGCAACATCGACCTCCGGCGTGTCGTCGGTTTCATCCTCGAATCCGTCCGCGACTTCCTGCGCTTCGGCCTCAGGCTCTTTTTCAGCCTTCGCTTCCGGCTTGGGTGCCTTTTTCGACGGGGTCGTCACCGCGGCCTCTTCGAAGAAAGAGAGCGGGTATTCATTCCCGGTGAAAGGCGAGACAATCGGATCTTTGTTCAGATCATAAAACTTCTTGCCAGTTTCCGGGCATACGCGTTTGGTGCCAAGGTCAGCTTTCGCCACGAGTCCAATTCCTTTCACAGCGAAGGGTGATCAAATTGGCGGGCCAGTTGCCATGTTCTGGGCTGGCTGTCAAAACCTCTGAGCCGCATTGTCCCCTCAAATCCTACGTTTTCCTTGATGACCCGAAATCCACCCCGCCTGCAAGGCCCTTTTCTCGCCCGTCATTCTGCCCCGCTGAACGGCCGCATCGCGGCGCCAGGCGATAAGTCAGTTTCGCATAGATCCTTTATTTTTGGGGCCCTTGCAGACGGTCGGACCCGTGTCCGTGGTCTGCTGGAAAGCGATGATGTACTCAATACGGGCAAGGCAATGGCCGCACTCGGTGCAAAAGTTGACAAGCAGGCCGACGGCAGTTGGCTGATTGTGGGCTGTGCCGGCAATTTCGAATCACCCGGGCAGGATCTCGATTTCGGCAATGCCGGGACTGGCGTCCGTCTTGTCATGGGACTGGTTGCCGGCGCCGGCATCGGCGCGCGCTTTGTCGGCGATGAAAGCCTGTCCGGCCGCCCCATGCGACGCGTGACCGATCCGCTGGGAGATATGGGCGCAGATGTCGAGACCCATGAAGGCCGCCTGCCGGTCCGCATTGCGCCCTCCAAACTGGACGGGATGAGCTATACTCCACCGATCGCCTCTGCCCAGGTCAAATCCGCCATCCTGCTTGCCGGCCTTGGTGCAGAGGGTGAAACGGAAGTCATTGAACCGGTTCCAACCCGCGATCATACCGAGACCATGCTGAAACTCTTTGGCGGAGCGATCAAAATCGATCAGCTCGACGGTGCAAGCCGGATCCGGCTGAACGGGCCGCAAACGCTTAAGGCGACAGATATCGATGTGCCAGGGGACCCGTCCTCGGCCGCCTTTGCCACAATAGCCGCGCTCATCACCCCGGGCTCGGAGATCGAGATCACCGGCATCATGGATAATCCGGCCCGGACCGGCCTGTACACGACGTTGAAGGAAATGGGGGCGAAGCTGGAAATGCGTGACGGTGCCCGAATGGCAGGTGAAAAAACATTTGATCTCAGGGTAAGTCACAGCACGCTGAGCGGTATTGAAGTGCCTGCCGAACGCGCTCCCGCAATGATTGACGAGTATCCGGTACTGGCCGTCGCGGCGGCCTTCGCGACCGGTACAACCCATATGCCGGGACTGGCGGAATTGCGAGCCAAGGAAAGCGATCGCCTGGCCGGCACGGCCGCGCTGCTGAGCGCCAATGGTGTCATCGTGGAAACCGGCAGTGATAGCCTGACCGTACATGGCGGTCCGGTCCCCGGTGGAGGCATGGTGGAAACCCTGCATGATCACCGCCTGGCGATGAGCGGGCTGATCCTTGGCCTTGCCGCGCAGTCACCCGTAACGATCGATGATGCGAGCATGATTGCGACCAGCTATCCGGATTTTCTCGCACATATGGAGGCGCTGGGTGCGAAGATGGAAGCAGTCTCTTGATTATCGCCGTTGACGGTCCCCTAGCCTCGGGCAAGGGCACGATCGCCCGTGCCCTCGCCCGACATTTTGCCCTTCCCTATCTCGATACCGGGACACTCTACCGAGCGACCGCGCTGGCACTCCTGGATGCCGGCATCGACCCGGCCGATACCGTGGCCGCAGCGCAGGCCGCCGCCAATATCGATCCCGCGGCGATTGACGAAGACCGCATACGCACAGCCGAAGTCGGGGCCATGGCATCGAAGGTCGCAGCGATATCCCCAGTCCGTGACGCGCTGTTTCGGCTGCAACGCAGTTTCGCCGAACAGGACGGAGGCGCCATTCTGGACGGGCGCGATATCGGCACAGTGATTTGTCCGGATGCCGATATCAAAATCTTCGTGACCGCCAGCGCCGAGACTCGGGCAGAGCGAAGACGGCGTGAATTGGCGACCCGCGGGGAGACGATCAGCTTCGAGGCAATGCTGGAACAAACCCGCGAACGCGATGCGCGCGATGCCGAGCGTGCTGACGCGCCAATGCAGGCCGCACACGATGCGTGCTTGCTTGATACGACGTCCTTGAGTATAGACGCCGCCGTTGCGGACGCTATCCGGATTGTGGAAAAGTCTTAAAAGACCTGACACTTCCTAGCGTACCGGACACTGAATCCGAGTGCCAGACACGCAGTTCCGCAGCTCACACGAGGCGCGGAGCACCGGGTCTGGCCTCATTGTATAAATTCTAACAGGCTGATTTGTCAGCCAAATAGGCGACGCGCCGCATATTGATCAAGACATCTGGCGCGTAGCTCTGGAGCAACCCTTTATATGACTAACGAAACCCTGACCCCGACGACTGATGATTTTGCCGCCATGTTGGAGGCGAGCCTTGCCGGACGTGATCTGGCTGAAGGACAGGTCGTCAAAGGCACCGTAACCGCAATTGAAAACGATGTTGTCGTCGTTGATGTCGGCCTGAAAACAGAAGGCCGCATTCCGATGCGGGAATTCACGGGCCCGGGTGCTGATGCCCCGTCTGTGGGTGATGATGTAGAAGTTTACCTGGAGCGCATTGAAAACGCGCTCGGTGACGCGATCCTCTCGCGCGACAAAGCCCGCCGCGAAGAAAGCTGGGATCGACTGGAAAAGTCCTTCGACAAGAAAGAGCCGGTCAATGGCGCGATTGTTGGCCGGGTCAAAGGCGGTTTCACTGTCGACCTTGGCGGTGCGTCGGCCTTCCTTCCGGGCTCACAGGTCGATATTCGTCCGGTTCGCGATGTCGGCCCGCTGATGAATCAGGAACAGCCTTTCGCCATTCTGAAAATGGACCGTCCGCGTGGCAATATCGTTGTGTCTCGCCGCGCTGTTCTGGAAGAAAGCCGTGCCGAGCAGCGTGCGGAACTCGTTGGCCAGCTGGCTGAGGGCGAAGCACGCGAAGGCGTGGTCAAGAATATCACCGATTACGGTGCATTCGTTGATCTCGGCGGAATTGACGGCCTGCTGCACGTCACGGACATGTCCTGGAGCCGCGTTGGCCATCCGTCCGAGGTTGTCGAAGTCGGCCAGACCGTCAATGTTCAGATCATCAAGATCAACAAGGATACCCAGCGCATCTCCCTCGGCATGAAACAGCTCATGTCCGATCCGTGGGACGGTGTCGCCGCGAAATATCCGGTTGGCGCAACTTTCGAAGGCCGTGTCACGAATATCGCCGAATACGGTGCCTTCGTTGAGCTGGAGAATGGCGTTGAAGGTCTCGTCCACGTCTCTGAAATGTCCTGGACCAAGAAAAACATCCATCCGGGCAAGATCCTGTCGACCTCCCAAGAGGTCAATGTCATGGTCCTCGATGTCGACGCCGAAAAGCGCCGCATCTCTCTCGGCGTGAAGCAAACCCAGCGCAATCCTTGGGAAGTCTTTGCCGAGAACCACCCGTCGGGCTCCGCCATCCAGGGCGAGATCAAGAACATCACCGAATTCGGTCTGTTCGTGGGCCTGGAAGGCGATATCGACGGCATGGTTCACCTGTCCGACATCACCTGGGACAAGTCCGGCGAAGAGGCCATGGAAGGCTTCAAGAAGGGCGATATGGTCGACGCGAAGGTTCTCGATGTGGATGTCGAGAAAGAGCGCGTCTCCCTGGGCATCAAGCAGCTCGCCAGCGATCCGATGGATTCTTCCGGCTTCAACCGCAATGACACCGTCACTTGCAGTGTTACCGAAGTCACGTCGGGCGGCATCGAAGTTACCTTCGGTGACGACAGCACGATGAAGGCCTTCATTCGCAAGTCCGACCTGTCTCGCGATCGTGCCGAGCAGCGGCCCGAACGTTTCGCTGTCGGCGACAAGGTCGATGCACGCATCACCAATGTCGACAAGGCATCCCGTCGCGTTTCCCTGTCGATCAAGGCGCTGGAAATCGCAGATGAGCGAGAGGCAGTCGAACAGTATGGCTCCTCCGATGCTGGTGCATCGCTGGGTGATATTCTGGGCGCGGCCCTGCGCGAGAACGAGGATGGCGACAACAGCTAAACCTCAGCGAACACTAAGATAAAAAATGCAGCGGTCGGGGCTCTGCCCCGGCCGTTTTTTTTGATTACGCATTGACGGGGTCGCGGGCAGGGGGCAGTTTTACACTTCAAGAGACGGAGACAGGGCATGATCAAATCTGAGCTGATCGATCGCTTGGCCGAGGCCAATCCGCACCTTTACCATCGGGATGTGGAGCGCGTTGTAAACACGGTGCTGGACGGCATCACCGAAGCACTTGCCCGCGGCGAACGCGTTGAGCTACGTGGTTTCGGCGCATTTTCTGTCCGACAACGCCCGGCACGAACCGGCCGCAATCCGCGCACCGGCGAAAGCGTCTCCGTGAAGGAAAAGCACGTGCCTTTCTTCAAGACCGGCAAGGAATTGCGCGAGCGCGTCGATGCGTCCCGCGACAGTGTTGCCGAGCTCGTTTAACCGCGTTTCTTTAGACCCGTTTAAGACGCCGGAGCGATAATCCGCCCATGATCAGCGTGGGCGCGTTTTCTCCAGCCGCGTATTCGCCGTATGCGACCGCATTTGGCGAGGGCGGCAGCGTGCACCCGAAATCCGAGTTCGGACAAAAGCCTGCGGGACCGAAAGCGGTCGCCCCCACCGATGAGGTCAAGAGCGATGATCCCTACGCCCTGAGCGAGGAAGAGCAAAAGCAGGTTCGTGAATTACAGGCCCGCGATCGCGAAGTAAGAGCACATGAACAGGCACACAAGGCCGTTGGCGGTCAGTATACGGGCGCGATCAGTTATGAGTACCAGCAGGGTCCGGACGGCAAGTCCTATGCGGTGGGCGGCGAAGTGCCCATCGATGCGAGTGAAATCCCAGGCGACCCGGCAGCGACAATTGAAAAGATGAGGGTGGTCAAGGCCGCAGCGCTCGCGCCGGCTGAACCCTCTGGACAGGATCGCAAGGTCGCGGCGATGGCAGATGCCAAGTCGGCTCAGGCCCGGGCGGAGCTAAACGCCCAAAAGGCTGAGGAGGCCGATCCAAACGCCCCGAAAGATCCGCTTAGCATGGACATCAACCAGCGCCTGGCAGAGATGCGCCGTGCCGATGAGGAGCGCGCGAATGCGACCGCGCCCAATGATCTGACCGCCTATGCCAGAGACGCCTATGCGCGCGCGGCCTGATTAATCCAACTCGAAGCTCTCGCCTGTTTCCAAGGCATGAATGGCTAACGACCTGGCAACGAGCAAGATGGGAATAAACTCATTGTCGGGACAATTCTCAAGGGCTCTTTCATCCATCACATCTGCGGCCCGATAAGCAGATAACAAACGTGCACGCTGGCTGTCGGTGTAGTCGGCGGCGTTGGTCAACAGCGTGACTTGCTGTTCGACATTCCGGTCATTGTATTCGCGGACCTGAGCCTCAATCTCGGCGCAATCGGTCGATGACAGCGTCAAGCGTTCGCGCGCCCTGTCCTCGATGTAAGCAGCGTGAGCTTCAACACTGCGTTCAGACGGCCCCGAACATCCAGCGAGTAAAAGGCAGACGGCAAAGAGTTTCCGTTTCATCGCACCCCCCTCATTCTGAGCCGGCAATATCATTGGCAAATTCAAGCATGGTCTGCGCCTGTTCCGCCGCAGCACCAATATAGAGGTCGTCCTCACACAGATTGGCGGCGACCTGGAGCGCACCAAAATGCAGTCCGGCCGCATCCTGAAGGGCGCTCGCCTCTGCCTCTGTAACGCGATCATCGACGCTGACCATCAAGAACATGAGCTGAGGCATTTGATCCATGCTCGCCTCGGCAGCCAGACGCGCTGCAGCGCAATCAGCCGTATCCGGCGGTGCTCCTGTGGCCGTCATGATGTCATCCGCCAAAAGTCGAAACTGCAGCGCTGCCGCGCGCGCCTCGGTGCTTCCCGCAGCACCTGAACAGGCGGCCAGGAGCAAGGCCGCGCATAAAGCCACGAAACGCATCACGATATCCCTCTTCAAGCGAAAACCGTAGAGGCCACTATAGCGTGACGGGAAGCAATTCCAATGAGAAACCCCGGATGCTAGACTGCTAGCCCGCGAGCATCCAGGCCAGAGTGTCGCCAAGAATATGATTGTGTGACCACCCTAGCTGACACAGCTTGGTGTTGTCTCCGAGCAGCACTTTGAGCTCATTGGCGCGCATGAAATCGGGATTTTGGTGAATCGCGAGGGATTTCCCCGAGATTTCTTCCAGCATCGCTATGACCTCACCGATCTCCACGGCCGCCCCGGATGCGATATTATAGATTTCGCCGGGCACGCCGCGCTCGGCAAGGCTGATATAGGCGTCAGCGACATCCCGGACATCGAGAAAATCACGCGCTACATCGAGATTGCCCAACTCCACCCGTGGCTCTGCTTCACTGAAAGCTGCCACCAATTTGGGGATCAGGAATTCTCGGCGTTGGCCGACACCGGTGTAATTGAACGGTCGCGCGACGACGATATCAAGATGGGGCTGGTACCATCTACACACTTGTTCAAGCCCGTATTTGCTCACCGCATAGTGATTTTCGGGCCTGGGAGCGTCCGATTCAGCACATGGCAAGCGCAGAGGGTTGCCATAAACATTCGCTGAGCTGGCGATTATAGACTTCGGCGGATTATCGAGCTTTGAAAGCGCCTTAAGTAGGAGCTCCGTGCCTACCGTGTTGACACGGTAGATCTCAGATTGGTCGCTGTGACCGACGAAACTAATAGCCGCGAGATGGACGAAAAGGTCGATCTCCGCCCCATCAAAACAGGTTTGGATCGAGGCAGGATCAGAGAGTTCCAATGCCCGTTCACGGGATGGATCTCCCACCGTGCGTGTCAGCGATGTGACTTGGTACCCTTTGGATTCCAGTTTCGGGACAAGATAGCGTCCAGTAAAACTGTCACCTCCGGTAATCCAAGCGGATTTAGAAGGCATGCCCTGACTCCCGAAGACGACGGTGGTCAGCGTCAACCATTTCCTTCGCCATCGCCTCGAGAGTCGTCGTTGGCGCCCAACCCAGCTTTTCCTGCGCCTTGTCATAAGAACCAAGAAGCAGGTCGACCTCTGCGGGTCGATAGAATTTCGGATTCACGCGGACCAGCAATTGTCCAGTACTGGCGTCACGCCCGACTTCGCTTTCCTCGGAACCCGACCACTCGAGCTTCCGATCAAGTGCCCCAAAGGCCATCTCAACAAATTCCCGAACCGGAACGGTCCGGTTCGTAGCGAGTACGAAATCATCGGGTTCATCCGCTTGCAGCACCCGCCAGATGCCATCGACAAAATCAGGCGCATAGCCCCAATCGCGCTTTGCATCGAGATTGCCGAGCTCCAGGGTCTCCATCATACCCATTTCAATCGACGCAACGGCATGTGTAATTTTACGGGTCACGAATTCACGACCGCGCAGGGGTGATTCATGGTTAAAGAGGATGCCGTTTGAGCCGAACATATCGTAGGACTCACGGTAGTTGATAACCATCCAGTGCGCATAAAGCTTGGCAACGCCATAGGGGCTACGCGGATAAAATGGGGTGGTTTCGCGCTGTGGAACTTCTTGGACCTTACCGAACATTTCCGAGGTTGAAGCTTGGTAGAACTTGATCTTCGGGTTCACGATACGGATGGCTTCGAGCAAGTTCACCGGACCAATTCCGGTAATCGCGGCTGTGGTCAGCGGCTGGTCGAAGGACACGCCAACAAAGCTTTGCGCGGCAAGATTATAGACCTCATCTGGCTCATAATCCTGCATCGCTCGGATTGCGCTTGCGAGATCGGTCAGGTCGTATTCGACGAGGGTGAGGCGGTCGTGGGTCGCAAGGCCAAGTTCTTCAAGGCGCCAGAAATTGGTAGAGCTGCTCCGGCGATACGTCCCGATGACATCATAGCCCTCGTCCAGCAACTTGCGCGTCAGATATGCGCCGTCTTGGCCCGTCACACCCGTGATAAATGCTTTTTTTGACATTGAGTCCCCCATGCGAAATTCGTCGACCTGACGTGGCTCTAGTCATCTAACGCCACAAATGCAACGCCTAATCAGAAATGCTCCGCATTTCATCACGATAGACTTCCTTTTGCACTCTCGCGAAGCATGAGTTCCGCACCAGGAGCGCGCGGTTGCAAGGGGCGAAGATTCCGATCGATGACTGCGTCGGTCGGCGCCAAGCTCACCCCGTTCTGCAATGCGCCTGATTGCTGTCGGGTCATTGCCGGTTAGAGCTTTGCAGCGATAGCGCTACATTATACTGGCCATGAGGACGATTTGGGTCATAACAAGCGGTTTGATATCAACATTGCCCGCGTCGACTACCATCGTTTCGAGAATTCGCGCATGCCAGGAACCCAGATCAAGTTTTGCGGCCTTAAAACCGGTCAGGACGTCGCCGCTGCGATCGCCGCCGGCGCGCGCTATACCGGATATGTGATTTTTCCGAACAGCCCGCGCCATGTCGATCCGGTTTTGGCGGGCGAGTTGGCGCACTTGGCGACTGGCACTGAAACCGTCGCCGTAGTGGT